>CAYGNU010000161.1:0-8825 GCA_964351175.1 uncultured Roseivirgaceae bacterium
GTCTTATAGAGTGATCGCTCAAATTACTGTACCAGATGGTTATAAAGCAGAATTACCGGAAGCAGCGGCATTTAGACTTCCTGAAAATGGTGGAGCTTTCAGCTATAATATTTCACAAAGTGGAAATAAGATTAGTATTAGCAGCACATTCAACTTAAGCAAATCATATTTCTCTGTAGCTGAATACCCAACTTTGAAGCAATTCTATCAGCTTGTGGCAGATAAAAATCAAGAAATTATTACGCTTAAAAAATGAGGTTATTAACCAGCTTTATTATCATAGTTTCTTCAATATTCTCGGCCATAGCTCAAAATATTGAAGAAGAGCTAAAAAGTAAAGATTCTGATATAATTGTACTCAGTGATCAAACTATATTTAGAATAGAAAGTGAAAATCGCTCAGTTCTTTCAAGGAGATATGATGTGATTATCAAAAATAAATATGCTACAGAATACAAAAATATCTATCTCCATTATAATAATTTTAGAACGATAGTTACTGCAGAGGCAGAAATTACTACTATTGATGGAAGTATAATTGAAAAATATAAGCTTAAAGATTTTAATGACTATGCTACGGGAGGTGGTGTTGCTGAGGATAGTAGAGTTAAAGTTTTAGAGCCAAATCATTCAAAGTACCCCTTTAAAATTTCAGTTTATTATGAAGTGGAAAAATCAGAGTCTCTCTTTTATCCTACTTGGACACCTCAAGAAGACGAAAATATTTTTGTGAAGTCTTCTGAGTTTATTGTAATAGATAACTCTGATAATAGTTTCAGATTCAAGTTGAATAACGTTTCTGAACCGATGGTAGAAACTCAGGGGTCGGTAAAGACTTACAAATGGAAACTGGAAAATATTGCCCCTTTTAAATTTGAAAGTTACAGCCATAAACTAAGCGAATATGCCCCTATGGTATATACCGCTCCCAACATATTTCAGATGGATGGATATGAAGGAACCCTAACGAATTGGAAGGATTATGGTAAATGGATTTTAAAGTTAAATGAAGGAAAAAATGACTTAGACCCTTCCCAACTCAGTGAACTTAATCAACTGGTTGCATCTGCCAAAACCAGTCAAGACAAGACGAAAATTATCTATGACTACCTTCAGTCCAATACACGCTATGTAAGCATACAATTAGGTATTGGTGGGCATCAGCCTTTTAGTAGTTCTTTTGTTCATGAAAAAAAATATGGTGACTGTAAGGCGCTTTCATTTTATACACAATCTTTATTAGCAAACTATGGCATCAAAAGTTACTATACTATTATAAATGCCGGAGCCTATGCGTCAGAAGTTGACAAAGACTTCCCTCGCGATCACTTCAATCATGTAATCTTAACAGTGCCCTTTGAAAATGACACAACATTTTTGGAATGCACTTCTCAAACCAACCCATATGCCTACTTGGGTGATTTTACAAGCGACAGATATGCTGTAATGGTTACAGAAGATGGAGGGAAACTAATTAGAACCAAAAAGTATTTGCCAAAAGAAAACAGGAAAGAATCCGTAATTAATGTTAATCTCTTTGCAGACGGAAAAGCCAAAATACAGATCGATAGAACATTTACAGGAATGGAAATTGACTCCAAAAACTTTCATAGCTTGTACATTAAAGGTGAAAATGACATTAACAAGTGGCTCCTTGATAAGTCAGATTTAGGAGATGTTAAAATGAATACCTTTAACCTACATCCTGTAATAGAAGGTGTTGTGCCAGTGGCAGGCTTTACTTCAACATTGGATAGCGAAAAGGAAGCCAAAATCATCGGAAAAAGACTCTTTATATCTCCGGAGAAGTATTTTGACTCGGATTTAAGTAAGATTAGTGAAAGTAAAAGAGAAAAGCCTATCAGTGTAAAATATGGATACACTCAAATAGATACTTTAATTTACGATTTACCAGAAAACCTATATATTGAGGGTGCTCCTAAAACTTACGAACTAAATACAAAATTTGGTTCGTATAAAAAGGATGTACAAGTAGAACAAGGCAAAGTGGTTTATATAAGAAAGTTTGTTTTCAATGATGGCACTTACCCTGCTACTGACTTTGAGATGTTTAAAGATTTTGTAAATTCAGTGCTAAAGTCTGATCGTGATAAACTAGTATTATTGAATAAAACATAACTCGAAAGTTCAAAGGTTGGGTGCTTTTAGTTTTACTAGGCTGCAATTATTTTACCCCTAAACATTCTATATGCCAAATTCGCCTAAACTATTCAAAACAAGAAAAGAAAAAATAACCGCACTGCTCTTAGCAGTTGCTGCAATGATATCAGTATTATTTTTTGTTCATGCCATAACTCAACAAATGGAAGCCCAGCGATTAAAAGTTGAACTTGATAAATGTCAAGGAGTTGAGGTTACTGAATGAACTTTAGCGTTTTAATAGTAAGTGATTAAAACAACCAATCATCAATTTCTTCTTTTAATCCATTCATATAATCACTAGATTCCATGCACTAAACTTTTAAACCGTGCATGCCATGAAAAATATCACAATGCTAGTTATAATCTTGACTAGCTTCTCAACATTATCTGCTCAAAGAAAAAAGTCGGAGCCAGCACCAACTAAAACTGATATATCATTGTCAGGCTTAAAATTCAGATCTATTGGACCAGCAATAACGTCAGGACGTATATCTGATATAGCTGTTAATCCAAATAATTTTAAAGAATATTATGTCGCTACTTCTGCAGGCGGAGTATGGAAAACTACCAACTCAGGAACGACATTCACCCCGATCTTCGATACTCAAGGAAGTTATTCTATCGGTTGTATTACCATGGATCCTAATAACTCAAGTGTAATTTGGGTGGGCTCTGGTGAGAACAATAATCAACGTAGTGTATCTTATGGCGATGGCGTTTATAAGTCAATGGACGGTGGTGCCTCATGGGAAAATGTAGGCCTAAAAACCAGTGAGCATATTGGCAAAATCATTGTACACCCTGACAATTCTGATGTTGTATATGTTGCAGCCATAGGCCCTGTTTGGAGTGGCGGTGGTGATCGAGGACTTTATAAAACTACCGATGGTGGAAAGACTTGGAAAGCCGTTTTAACGATTGACGAGAATACAGGCATCAACGATGTGATCATGGATCCGCGAAATCCAGAAGTGCTATATGCAAGTGCCTATCAAAGAAGGCGTCACGTATTTACCTATTTAGGAGGCGGCCCTAACTCTGGCATCCACAAATCAACAGATGGTGGAGCTAGTTGGAAAGAAGTTAATAGCGGATTACCAAGTGTTGATAAAGGCCGTATTGGTTTATCCTTTGCTCCATCCAACCCTGAAATTATTTATGCTATTATTGAGGCCGCTCAAGGAAAAGGAGGTTTCTATAAGTCGGCCAATCGAGGTGCTTCGTGGGAGAAACAAGGCGGCTACGCCTCCTCAGGGAATTACTATCAGGAAATAATAGTAGACCCAATCGATGAAAATAAAATCTATGCCATGGATACTTGGATGCAGATATCTACAGATGGTGGTAAGTCGTTTTCAAATGTTGGAGAAGACACAAAGCATGTAGACAACCATAGTTTATGGATTGATCCAACCGATACTGATCACTTATTGGCTGGATGTGATGGTGGTGTTTATGAGACCTATGATCGCGGAAGCACGTGGCAATTCAAAGCCAACTTGCCGGTTACTCAGTTTTATAAAGTAGCAGTAGACAATGCAGAGCCTTTCTATTTTATCTATGGAGGAACCCAGGATAATTTCAGCATGGGTGGTCCATCTAGAACCATTAGTGGCAACGGGATTGCTAATTCAGAGTGGTTTATGACACATGGTGGTGATGGTTTTGAATCTGCTGTCGACCCTAAAAACCCTAATATAGTATATGCGCAAGCGCAGTATGGAAACTTAGTTAGGTATGACAAACTAAGTGGCGAAGAACTAGGAATTCAACCTCATCCAAGAAAAGGTGAGGACGCCTACATTTGGAATTGGGATGCCCCTTTAGAAGTAAGCACTCATAAGGATGGACGTATCTATTTTGCTGCCAATAAACTATTTAGGAGTGACGACCGAGGGAATAGCTGGGAAGTTCTTAGTGATGATCTTACCGCTCAAATCAATAGAAATGAGCTTAAGGTAATGGGTCAAATCTGGAGTACTGATGCTATAGCTAAAAATGGTTCTACATCGCCTTACGGAGCTATCGTAGCCTTTTCAGAATCCCCAAAAAATGAAAACTTACTATATGTAGGTACAGATGATGGCTTGATTCAAATAACTGAAGATGGTGGAGCCAATTGGCGAAAAATATCCTCAGTCAGTGGGGTTCCTTCTCGCACTTATGTCAATGAGGTATTAGCTTCGAAGCATAATGAAAATGTTGCTTATGCAGCCTTCAACAATCATAAAAACGGTGATTTCAAACCTTATATTTTTAAAAGCTCCGACAAAGGAAAAACGTGGGTATCAATAAGCAATAATTTGCCAGCTAAAGGTTCCGTTTATGCTATTGAAGAAGACTTCAAAGACCCTAATTTATTATTTGCAGGTACCGAATTTGGATTGTTTTATTCTTCCAATGGAGGGTCAAGCTGGACACAGTTGAAATCAGGGCTTCCGACCAATGCTGTTAGAGACATTGCCATACAAGAAAGAGAAACCGACCTTGTATTAGGGACATTTGGCAGAGGATTTTATATACTAGATGATTACTCTTCTTTAAGAAGTGTTAATAATTTAGCCTCAAAAGAAGCGGAGTTATTACCCATACGCGATGCGCTAGCTTTTGAATACAAATACCCATTAGGCCTTCCTGGCAAATCCTTTCAGGGAGACGACTATTACCTTGGTGAGAACCTAGGATCAGAGGCTATATTCACTTACTATCTCAAAGATGAGATTAAGACTAAAAGAGATCAGCGATTAGATAGAGAGAAAAAAACTACTGATGACCGCTACCCTACTTATGATGAACTAAAGGCAGAGAAATCGGAAGAGGACCCTTACATCCTTTTTACCATTAAAGATGCATCAGGTAATATTGTGAGAAAACTGACCACTAACCCCTCGAAAGGAGTTAACAGAATTCACTGGGATTTGAGAACGGCCTCTACAGACCCAATCAACCTGAGCAAACCAGCATTTTATAACCCTTTTGCAGGAACAACCAGTGGAACCATTGTAGCACCGGGAAAGTATTCTGTAAGTATGTCAAAATTTGTGAATGGCACATTTACGGAATTGGATGAGCCAGTATCATTTAACGTGAAATCACTGAATAGCTACACCATGCCAGCTACTGATAGAAACGCGCTTGCAGCTTTTAAAAAGGAAGTGAATGAGTTGGCCAGAGTAGTGAGTGGTGTTCAAAATAGCATCTCCGAGATAAGAAATGAAATGCGTCATGTTAAAGAAGCCATTACCAGAAGTGCCGTTGACCAAGAAACACTCGCAAAAGCTGCCAATGACCTCAATACTAAACTTGATGCTATTGCTACCTCATTGAATGGAGATAGAGTGGCTGCGGAATTGGATATGGACAGACCTGCGACAGTAGCTAATAGAGTAGGAAGCATTCAATATGAAATGTTTTATTCTACTTCTTCGCCTACAACCACACATCAAGAAAGTTTCAAAATTGCTATAGAAGAATTTCAACCTATTTTGACTGAGATCAGAAAACTGATCACGGTTGATTTAGTGAAACTGCAAAAACAATTAGAAACTGCAGGAGCGCCATATACACCTAATAGAGTGATGGTGCCATAAGTTTTTATTTCAGGAATTATCGTCAAAGAGATTACGGATAATTTTCTTCAGGCTATTAAAAGTCTGAAGAAAATTTCCGCAATGACGTTCTATTTTACCCAAGTAACCTTATCTCGAATTTCCTTTCTTCTACCCTCAGGCCACTTCTCAGATTTCATGGTTCCTATAAATAAGAATCCTAGTAATTTATCTTCTGCTTCCAAGCCAAAGAAAGGTTTGGCTTCCTCATAAAAAGTTACTCCACCTGTACTCCAATAACAGCCAATACCATTTGCTGAAGCAGTCAAGAGCATATTTTGAACAGCGCACGCTGTGGCGCAAACCTCCTCCACTTCTGGAACCACATTATGTCGCTTCATGCCAATGGCAATAATGTGTGAGCACTCCAATGGCTTTGCTGCCAATTTTTCAAATGTACCCTCATTAAAATTACCATTCTTCTCGGCCCGAGTCTTATATAATTCTGACTGGAAGGTTGCTAATTTTTTCAACCCTTCACCTTTAAAAACTACAAACCTCCATGGTTCAGTCAATTTGTGTGTGGGTGCCCAATTGGCATTTTCAAGCATTACGTCAATGATAGCATCACTCACCTCTTCACCAGAAAACATCCCTGTATAAATCGACCTTCTATTTTTGATAGCCTCATTTACTACCTCTGCATTATTCATATTATTGCTAACTTTATTTCGCACTAAAGATAACCCAATGAAAAGACTTCTTTTGCTCACATTATCATTTGTAGCTATCAATGGATTTACTCAAAATTTACAAACCGTTTTTGAGCAATCGGAAGGAAGAAAAACAGGAACCTATGATGAGGTGATTAGCTATTATGAAAAGCTAGCGGCCTCATCCGATATTATAGATATAAAATCCGTTGGTTTAACCGATAGCGGGTACCCACTACATTTGGTCACATTGGATTTAGATAGAGATTTTGATTTCAAAAAGTCTTATGATAAAGGTAAAACTATAGTCTTGATTAATAATGGCATCCATCCCGGTGAAGCTGATGGAATTGAGGCAAGTATGATGCTCTTGCGCGATTATGCAAATCAAGAAGATAAAAAGCAGATGTTAGCCAACACGGTATTGGCTGTTATTCCAATTTACAACATTGGTGGTGCGCTTAATCGGAATTCATTTACAAGGGCCAATCAAGATGGCCCTGATGAATACGGCTTTAGGGGCAACGCCAGAAACTATGATCTGAACCGAGATTTTATCAAAGCCGATACTAGAAATGCTAGGGCTTTTTATCAAATATTTCAAGAGGTCAACCCTGACATTTTTGTAGACACTCATGTGAGCAATGGTGCCGACTATCAATATACCATAACCCACCTCATCACACAACATAATAAAATGGGCGGATCTATGGGGAAATATCTTGAGACTGATTTTCGCCCTAAGTTAGAAAAGTTAATGGCTGAAAAAGGTGCTGAAATAACACCTTATGTGAATGTATTTAATACTACCCCTGATGAAAGTGGCTTCCCTCAATTTTTAGATAACCCCAGATACTCTACTGGATATACAACCTTATTTGGCACATTGGGTTTCATGATTGAAACACATATGCTCAAGCCATTTGATGTTAGGGTTAATAGCACTTACAACTTGCTGCAAACTACCCTACAAATAGCTAAAGAAGATGGTGCTGAAATTAGAGCACTGAAATTAGAACGGCAGGTTGATTTCAAAGCTGGAACAAAGCATCCCATTGACTGGAGGTTAACAAGAAGTGAATCGTCAGAATTAAATTTCAAGGGTTATGTAGGTGAAAAAATTACGAGTAAAGTCACTGGACAAGAAAGACTTTTGTATGGTCATAACCGTCCTTTCACAAAAGTGATTCCTTACTATAACACTTATGTTTCGACAGAGGAAGTGACCATTCCAAAGGCTTATGTAATACCTCAAGGATGGTATAATGTTATTGATCTTTTATTATTAAATAAGGCAAAACATAAGCGGCTAAAACAAGACAGTAGTATCACTGTAGAAGTTTATAAGATTGATAAGTTCAATACTTCTAAAACTGCCTATGAAGGTCATTACCCAAATAATAACACAAAAGTGACAACATCCTCTGAAACTGTAAAATTCAGGAAGGGTGACTACATATTCTCAACTGATCAAGCAGCTGCTAGGTATCTGGTAGAAACGCTAGAACCAACTGCACCAGACTCATTTTTCAGCTGGAATTATTTCGATACGATTCTTCAGCAAAAAGAAGGTTTTTCTCCTTATGTTTTTGAGGACAATGCTCAGCAATTACTAGAAGCCGAACCTGAATTAAGAAAGGAATTTAATAAGAAGAAAAGTGAGGAAATTGATTTCGCCCAGAACTGGTACGCACAACTCGACTTCATTTTTAAGCGATCTCCTTATTATGAAGAGGCGCACATGCGCTATCCGATTTTTAGAATCGTGGAATGAACATAGGCACATTTTTGCTGTTAGTAAACGGTGAAAATTGCATTAGTTTACCCACACCAACTATTCGAAAATAGTCCTTTGTTTGATAAAACTGATGAGTTCATTCTTGTAGAGGACGAACTCTATTTTAATCAATACAACTTCCATAAAAACAAACTCATACTACATAGAGCCTCCATGAAGTATTACGCTTCTATGCTTGTCAAATTGGGTATGTCTGTCACTTACATTGACAGTACAATAGATAACACCACTTATACGGCTCTTGAGAAGGCAAAATCACTAGGAGCAACAGAAATTGTAGTAATTAGTCCTGATGATTATTTACTGAAACGGAGAATCGATAGACATGCCAGACAATTGAACCTTTCAGTTAGTTACACTGAAAATCCAGGATTTTTAACTTCACAAAAAGAATTACATACCAGACTTGCAAAAAATAAGACTGGCTACTTCATGGCTTCATTTTATAAAAATCAGAGGACCTCTTTAAATCTCTTAATGGATAATGGTCAGCCCGAGGGAGGCAAGTGGAGCTTTGATGAGGAAAACCGTAAAAAACTGCCTAAAAATATAAAGTTGCCAAATATTGATAGGCTCGATGAGAATGAATTTGTGAAAGAAGCA
>CAYGNU010000162.1:0-4961 GCA_964351175.1 uncultured Roseivirgaceae bacterium
TCCATTAACTGGATAGCATATTCAGACTGCTTTCTTCTTCTGCTTCTACCATGTTGGCCAGGAGGATAACTTTTTTTAGCTACTGCCTTACTTGGACCAAATATTGGCTCATTAAATCTTCTAGCAATTTTCGCTTTCGGACCTCTGTATCTTGCCATTTCTTAAATATTTCTTTAAATAAATTATACTCTACGTCTTTTCGGAGGTCTACAACCATTGTGTGGTAATGGAGTAACATCCTTAATGGTAGTAACTTCAATACCAGTGTTTTGTATGGTTCGGATCGCAGACTCACGACCAGCACCAGGCCCCTTAACAAAAACCTCAACTTTTCTTAGACCAAGGTCAAACGCTTTCTGCGAGCAATCTTGAGCTGCCATTTGAGCAGCATAAGGAGTATTTTTCTTTGAGCCTTTAAAACCCATTTTACCCGCTGATGCCCAAGATATCACCTGACCAGTAGTGTTAGTCATTGAGATGATAATATTATTGAACGAAGCTTTTATATGAGCCTGTCCAATAGCTTCAACCGCTACTACGCGCTTTTTTGCTTTATCTTTTCTTTTTTGTGCCATTTCTGCTTACACTATTTATTATTTAGTAGCCTTCTTCTTGTTAGCCACAGTCTTTCTCTTTCCTTTTCTGGTTCTTGCGTTGTTCTTAGTATGCTGACCACGTACAGGCAAGCCTTTACGATGTCTCAAACCTCTGTAACAACCAATATCCATCAGTCTTTTGATACTAAGCTGAACTTCTGACTTAAGCACACCTTCTACCTTATGGTTTTCCGTAATGATAGTTCTAATAGCATTAGACTCTTCATCAGTCCAGTCCTGAGCCTTTTTATTAGGATCAACACCGGCCTGAGCCAAAATGCTTTGAGATGTACTTTTACCTATACCAAAAATATAGGTTAGGGCGATTTCGCCTCTCTTGTTATCTGGAATATCTACTCCTGCAATACGTGCCATAGTTTAGCCTTGTCTTTGTTTAAACCTTGGATTCTTTTTGTTAATAACGTAGACCTTTCCATTCCTTCTGATTATTTTACAATCAGCGCTACGCTTCTTTACTGACGCTTTAACTTTCATGTCTTTTATTTATATCGATAAACAATCCGTCCTTTTGATAAATCATAAGGTGACATTTCTAATTTAACCTTGTCACCCGGTAAAATTTTAATATAATTCATTCTCATCTTCCCAGAAATATGAGCAATAACCTCATGACCATTTTCAAGCTCCACCCTAAACATGGCGTTTGAAAGTGCTTCCGTTATTGTTCCATCCTGCTCAATTGACTGCTGTTTAGCCATATTAAAATTTAAAATTCTCTTCTATATACTTATGAGTCGTTAAGACTTCTGTTCCTTCTTTAAAAATAGCCACCGTATGCTCAAAATGAGCTGACGGTTTTCTATCCGCTGTTCTTATAGTCCACCCATCATCTTCCTGAACTACGCTTCTTGTTCCTAAATTTACCATAGGTTCAATTGCAATAACTAAACCATCATTCAATTTAGGCCCTTTGCCTGGTTTACCATAATTAGGCACCTCAGGCGCTTCATGCAAATCAGTTCCAATACCATGCCCCACTAACTCTCTGACTACAGTATAACCATATTGCTCAACATGCTTTTGAATAGCATTAGCTAAGTCACCGATACGATTACCATAAACAGCTTTGTCAATACCTTTGTAAAGTGACTCTTTTGTCACTCTTAATAAACTTGTTACTTCATCACTTACATTACCCACCGGGTAAGTATAAGCTGAGTCGCTATGGTAGTTCTTATACAAAACACCACAATCAACAGAAATGATATCACCGTCTCTTAGTTCATACTCACTAGGAAATCCATGAACTACATTTTCATTAAGTGATATACACAATGAAGCTGGAAACCCATTAAAGTTTTTAAAAGAAGGGATTCCACCATTATCTCTTATAAACTCTTCTGCTATTCTGTCAAGTTCTTGAGTTTTCACTCCAGGCTTAACATATTTAGCAACTTCACCATGAGCCTTACCCAGTATTTGAGCGCTCTCCTTAATTAACTCTACTTGTTCTCTAGACTTATAATGAATCATTACTTATCTAGGCAGCAGCAGTTTGAGAACGTCCTTTTACTTTTCCGGACTTCATCATTCCCTCATAATGTCTCATCAACAAATAACTTTCTATCTGTTGCAATGTATCTAATATAACACCCACCATAATAATCAAAGAAGTTCCTCCAAAAAACTGAGCAAAACTCTGACTAACACCAGCTTTTACAGCAAAGGCAGGAAGAATCGCAACCAATGCTAAGAAGATAGATCCTGGTAAAGTTATTTTAGTTAATATCTGATCAATAAACTCAGAAGTTTGTTTTCCCGGTTTAATACCTGGAATAAAACCTCCATTTCTTTTTAGGTTATCCGCAATATCATTTGGATTTACAGTGATAGCCGTATAGAAAAACGTGAATATCAAAATTAACAATCCAAAAGTTAAATTATATTGCCAGCTATATGGATCTGAAAAAGTACTTCCAATATAAGCTCCAATATCACTGTCTCTCCAAAGACCCGCAATCATAGATGGTATGAACATTAATGCTTGAGCAAAAATGATAGGCATAACACCTGACGCATTAACCTTTAATGGTATGTAGTCCCTTTTTCCACCGTATAATTTATTACCAATTACTTGCTTGGCATATTGAATTGGAATTCTTCTTGCCGCTTGAGTTAACATAACTGTCGCCATAACTACAAAGAATAAGGCTACAATTTCTAAAACAAACATCAGTGCTCCACTCATACCTCTTGATACCGCCTCTCCTACAATAGAACCAGGGAATCTAGAGATGATACCTATCATAATAAGCATCGAAATTCCATTCCCAATACCTTTATCAGTAATTCTTTCTCCAAGCCACATACAGAACATGGTACCTGAAACAAGAATAATCATTGAAGCTACCTGAAAAAATGCAGGTGAATACATAATAGCCTCTGGTGGTATTGTAACGGCTAAATAACTACCACCCTGAGCAGCAGTTATAAGTATTGTCAATACTCTCGTAATTTGAGTAAGCCTTTTTCTGCCTGACTCACCCTCTTTTTGTAGTTTCTGAAAGTACGGTACAGCTACGGTTAACAATTGAATAACAATTGAAGCCGATATATAAGGCATGATACCTAGGGCAAATATTGAAGCTCTACTAAAAGATCCTCCTAAGAAAGTATTCAAAAGATCAAAGATTCCACCAGTAGCTCCTCCACCTAAAGCATCCGGATCAACTCCTGGAAGCACAATGAAAGACCCTAATCTGAAAACCATTAGAAAACCAATAGTATTCAGGATTCTGATTCTTAAATCCTCAATTGAAAAAATATTCTTTATAGTAGTAAAAAACTTCTTCATAATTACTTACAGCTGAATCGCTTTACCCCCTGCTGCTTCTATAGCCTTTGACGCGCTAGCAGAAAAAGCATGAGCTGATACCTCTACCTTTGATTTAAACTCTCCGTTACCTAATATTTTGACGATATCATTCTTGCCAGCCAAACCATTGTCTACTAACAACTGCATATCCACAGCCTTAGCTTTAGTTTTTCCGATCAATACCTCCAACGCGTCAAGGTTGATTGCCTTATATTCTATTCTATTTGGGCTAGTGAAACCAAACTTAGGCACACGTCTTTGAAGTGGCATCTGACCTCCTTCAAAACCCTTCTTAGTTTTATATCCAGATCTAGACTTAGCTCCCTTGTGACCTCTAGTAGAAGTACCACCTTTACCAGAACCCTGTCCGCGACCTATTCTCTTTTTAGATTTTACTGAGCCCTCTGCAGGCTTTAATGTATTCAGTTTCATAATTATATCTCAGTTACGGATACCAAATGGTTCACTTTTTTAACCATACCATTGATTTGAGGAGTTAATTCTACCTCAACTGATTTATTGATTTTTCCTAAACCCAAAGCTTTAATTGTAAGCTTCTGTCTCTCAGGTCTACCAATAACGCTTCTTACTTGTGAAATTCTAACTTTTGACATAAGCTTATCCGTTAAAAACTTTAGACATTGTTACTCCTCTGTCTTTTGCAACAGTGTAAGGGTCTCTCATATTAGTTAAAGCATCGAAAGTTGCCTTTACCACGTTGTGAGGATTTGACGATCCTTTTGATTTAGCAAGAACATTATGTACTCCAGCACTCTCTAATACAGCACGCATAGCACCACCTGCAATAACTCCTGTACCTGGAGATGCCGGCTTCAAAAGCACGAATCCACCACTGTATTTACCCAATGCCTCGTGAGGTACAGTTCCTTTAATTACTGGAACTTTAACTAGGTTCTTTTTAGCATCATCAATTCCTTTAGTAATAGCATCTGTTACTTCATTGGCCTTACCCAAACCGTAACCAACAACACCATTTCCATCTCCAACTACTACTATAGCAGAAAAACTAAATCTTCTACCTCCTTTTACAACCTTAGCTACCCTTTTAATGGCTACAACCTTTTCTTTAAGGTCTATTTCGCTAGCTTTTACTGATCTTATATTACTCTGAGACATAATGCTTTAAAATTTTAGACCTCCTTCTCTGGCTCCTTCAGCTAAGGCCTTCACCTTACCATGATACAAGTAACCATTTCTGTCAAATACTACTTGAGAAATACCAGCTGCAACTGCCTTCTCAGCAATCTTTTTACCTACTTCATTTGAAGTGCTGATATTCAATTTAGCTCCTCCCTCTATAGACGATGCAGCTGTCAATGTATGACCATTGCTATCATCAATGATTTGAGCATATATACCTTTGTTACTCTTAAAAATAGAGAGTCTTGGCTTCTCTTGCGTACCAGTAATTTTGTTACGGATACCTCTCTTAATTCGGAGTCTTCTATTTATCTTATCAAATGCCATGTTCTTAATTATTTAGAAGCAGTTTTACCAGCTTTACGTCT
>CAYGNU010000162.1:5061-8814 GCA_964351175.1 uncultured Roseivirgaceae bacterium
TTGGCTTTGATAGCATTCCTCAATCGGGTCAAATAATCTGCTATTGGATCTGTCATTTTCTTTATTTTTCTACAGTATTTCTGCTACCCGTTGAAACGGCCTGCAAAGATACAAACTATTTTTTTGAATAAAAATAAAAGAAGTAATATTTACCAGCTTGCTTTAGTAACTCCAGGTATCTTACCATCAGAAGCCATTTCTCTGAATGTTACCCTTGATATACCAAATTTTCTCATATAACCCTTAGGTCTTCCAGTAAGCTTACATCTATTATGTAATCTAACAGGTGACGAGTTTCTTGGAAGCTTATCAAGTCCTTGGTAATCACCAGCTTCTTTTAGGGCTTGTCTTTTAGCAGCAAATTTTGCTACCATCTTCTCCCTTTTTAATTCTCTTGCTTTAACAGCTGTTCTTGCCATAATATTTAGTTTTTGCTTGTGAATGGCATCCCGAATGCCTTCAACAATTCGTAACTTTCTTCATCAGTATTGGCAGTAGTCACAAATGTGATATCCATACCGTTGATTTTATTTACTTTATCGATACTGATTTCAGGAAAAATGATCTGCTCTTTAACACCTAAAGTGTAATTTCCTCTTCCATCAAATCCCTTATCACTGATACCTTTAAAATCTCTTACTCTTGGAAGTGCAATTGACATAAGTCTATCCATAAACTCGTACATCTTGTCACCTCTTAAAGTAACTTTAGCACCAATTGGCATCTCTTCTCTTAACTTAAAATTTGAGATAGACTTTTTTGACATAGTAGCCACAGCTTTTTGACCTGTGATTGTAGTTAATTCATCCACACCCACGTCAACTAACTTTTTATCAGCAACCGCAGCACCTATACCTTTGTTAAGGCATATTTTAGTCACCTTAGGCACTTGCATTACAGAGCTGTACTGAAATTTTTCCTTTAAGGCAGGAGTAATTTCACTTTGATATTTTTCTTTTAATCTAGGACTAGCCATTTTTAACAATTTCTCCGGTTTTCTTAGAATATCTTTGAAGCTTACCATTCTCATCTAGCTTTCTACCAGTACGAGTTGGCTCACCTTTAGCAGGGTCAACTAACATTAGATTACTAATGTGTATTGCAGCTTCGCTTTTAGTGATGCCGCCTTCAGGGTTAGTTGCTGATGGCTTAACATGTTTAGTAACAATATTTACACCTTCAACTACCGCTCTATCTTTAGCAGGAATAACCTCAAGAACTACTCCTGTTTTACCTTTAGAATTACCAGCGATAACTTTTACAGTATCACCTTTTCTCACGTGCAATTTTTTCATTTTCTTCTCCATGATTATAGTACTTCTGGGGCCAATGAAACAATCTTCATGAATTGTTTCTCGCGTAATTCTCTTGCTACAGGTCCGAAAATACGAGTACCTCTTGGTTCATCGTTAGCAGTTAATAAAACAGCTGCATTATCTTCAAACCTTATATAAGATCCGTCTTTTCTTCTAACTTCCTTAGTAGTTCTTACCACAACAGCTCTTGAAACTGTTCCTTTTTTAAGATTACTTGAAGAAAGGGCTGACTTAACAGATACAACGATCTTGTCACCCACAGATGCATACTTCTTACCAGTTCCGCCCAAAACACGAATACAAAGTACTGACTTTGCTCCACTGTTATCTGCTACGTTTAATCTTGACTCTTGCTGTATCATCTTATTTAGCCTTTTCTATGATTTCAACTAATCTCCATCTTTTGCTTTTGCTTAAAGGACGTGTTTCCATGATACGTACTGTATCACCAATACCACATTCATCCTTCTCGTCATGGGCCATAAACTTGGTAGTTTTGTTTACAAACTTACCATAGATAGGGTGTTTCTCTTTACGGTGTACCGCAATAGTGATAGATTTATCCATCTTATTGCTAACAACCTGCCCTACTCTTTCTTTTCTTAATTTTCTCGACTCCATTCTAATATTATTTAGCAAGCTCTTTAGACCTTAACTCCGTTTGTAATCTAGCGATAAGTTTACGGGTCTCTCTCACTTTCATTGGGTTCTCAATGGGTGAGATTTCATGAGCAAATTTCAACTTTCTATAAGCCTCTTGTTCACTTACAAGCTTTTGCTTCAACTCATCGAAGCTTAATGCTTTTATTTCTGAATTCTTCATAACTTTTATGATTCAACGTAATCTCTACGTACTACAAACTTAGTTTTGATAGGGAGTTTTTGTTGAGCCAATCTTAAAGCTTCTTTCGCTAACTCAGTTTTAACTCCTCCAGCTTCGAAAAGAATAGTACCAGGCTTAACAACAGCAACCCAATATTCTGGAGCTCCTTTACCTTTACCCATCCTTACCTCTGCAGGCTTCTTCGTAATAGGTTTGTCAGGAAATATTCTAATCCAAACCTGACCTTCTCTTTTCATCGCTCTAGTCATGGCAATTCTGGAAGCTTCAATTTGTCTTGAAGTAATCCATCCTGCCTCCATTGACTTGATAGCAAAAGCACCAAAAGCAATAGTGTGTCCTCGCTGAGCAATTCCTTTTATTCTGCCTTTTTGCTGTTTCCTGAACTTTGTTCTCTTTGGCTGTAACATATTTTTATGTCTTTACATCACGCTTAATCGTGACTCAACGCTAATTAAAAATTACTTTTTTCTACTTCTTTTCGGACCATCAGGTCTTTTACGTCCACCTCCTGATCCACCAGGACCAGAGTTAGAAGCACCTATGTTTGGAGAAAGGTCTCTTTTTCCATAAACCTCTCCTTTAAAAATCCATACCTTGATACCGATTTTTCCATATACTGTATTTGCTTCGCAAATAGCATAATCAATGTCAGCTCTTAATGTATGCAAAGGAATTCTACCTTCCTTGTACTGCTCAGATCTTGCCATTTCAGCTCCACCTAAACGACCAGAAACTTTTACCTTTATTCCTTGAGCTCCCACTCTCATGGAAGAAGCTATAGCTTGTTTCATAGCTCTTCTAAAAGAGATTCTAGCTTGTAGTTGTTGTGCGATAGAATCTCCAACCAATTTAGCATCAAGCTCAGGTCTTTTTATTTCAAAAATATTAATCTGAACATCCTTGTTAGTAAGCTGCTTTAACTCTTCTTTGATTTTATCAACTTCAGAACCTCCTTTACCAATAACAACTCCTGGACGAGCCGTGTGAACGGTAAGGGTAATTCTTTTAAGAGTTCTTTCGATTATTACTTTAGAGATACCTCCTTTTGGGATACGAGCACTCACATATTTTCTAATCTTGTGATCCTCAACCAATTTGTCTGCAAAAGTATCACCTCCGTACCAGGCTGAATCCCAACCTCTTACGATACCAAGTCTGAAAGCAATAGGGTTAACTTTTTGTCCCATTATTTATCTTCTTTTTTATCTTTAGTCTCTACAGTTTGGTCAAGCGCCACAGCACTATCTAACACCATCGTTACATGGTTAGATCTTTTTCTGATTCTATGTGCTCTCCCTTGAGGAGCTGGTCTTAATCTCTTCAAGATTCTACCACTATCCACTTTTATAGATTTCACATAAAGATCTGCATCTTCAAGATCAATCTCTTCATTCTTTTGTTGCCAATTAGAAATTGCTGACAACAATAGTTTCTCTAATCTGGCTGCACCTTGTTTTGGCTCAAACTTTAAGATGTTCAATGCCTTGTTTACTTTCTCTCCTCTGATAAGATCTGCTACCAGTCTCATTTTACGAGGGGATGTAGGTACATTATTAAGTTTAGCTACTGCCTCCATAATTATCTTTTGCCTTT
>CAYGNU010000163.1:0-8765 GCA_964351175.1 uncultured Roseivirgaceae bacterium
TCTACATTATTTTTAATCTATATTGTATGTTTTAATATTATAAATAGACTTATTTTTATTAAACTATAGTAGAAAGAATATATGAACTTGAACTGACTAAGCCTTTCAATAAATTGACTGAGTATGTCAAATATACAAATTTGGAATAAATTGCGAAGAACACTTACTAGCAACCTTCGAAAACAGCTAATTATAGGCTTTGCAAAAGATTTCTTTTAGGTTAGTTCACATTATTAATTTGAGTTGTAGAAAAGAATCATTGACAGAAATCCATGAATCATGAAGATAACCCTATCACCAATGTCCATTAGTTTTTATCTTGGACTGAATGTTTAGAGGAATTTGATGACGGAACAATGGAGAGTTCAGTGAATCAGACTAGGCAATTCGCTTAACGCACTAGACGAGGAATTCTATGAACTAGTTAACTTAGAGCCTCTGAGCCAACTTCGAATAAACTACATTCTAACAAATCTGACGGAATTCACTCAGAAATAGATTACAGCTGGTAACATTAGCTAAAAAAGCATAGGGTTTCTGTGGGTTATCAAAATTTGGCGGGTTTTAAAAAGTCCGCCATAAGTGTTAATATTGAATTGCAATGGCTTGGTGCAGTTTGGCAGTAATTAGCTATTTATTCCCTACGCATTTTAGCCAGAGCGTTATCTTTCATTCTTTCGCTATGACAAAGTCATTCTGAACTAAGCTGGCAAAAATCTAAAAGCCATGAAAAACATTGATCTATATTTAGTCCTTCTATGTATTGTACTATTCTCTTGTAAATCCAGTGAAGAAATACCTCTGAATAGTTTTCCAATATCAAGTCCACAGCTATCCATTTCAGATCTTCATGGAAATGTGGTGACCACCACTGGCATGAAAATTGTTGATTGGGAAGGACCTGTTCGAAACCCGTATATTGAATTTAGAGTTCAAGGGACCGACAGCATCCGCTATCCGATTTCAGTCAATTTGGAAACCAGTGATGGAAAATCATATTTCGATATGCCATCTCAGCTTTCGGAGTTTGTTGCAGCTAAAACTATTCAGCTTACTTCAGCGAATGAGACCGTACCCTTTATGCTTTCATACTTCCCGGACGAAGATTATAAAAACGACACACTGGAAGTAGTGATATCCTACACTGCCAATGGCATGGATTTTAATCAGAAGATCCCTCTTTATGTTATTGATCAAGATTATAATCGGGAAATTTCATATCCCGTAACGATAGATTTCTCTGAATCAGTTGACGATATGTTTGATGATCCTAAGTTAAAAGAGGTGATAAAAACTGCTGCTGAGCATTGGGTATATTACTTGGATGGTGAAGAATTGGAACAGGTAGCAAGCAACAGTGCCTTTATAACCATTGGTGGTAATGGTCATCCATTTGATGAAAAAACAATATCGAACCCTATCGCATATACGGGGTTTTATCTGTTCATTTATGATGCGATTAGTAGTGATCCGTGTATCTGTTCAACTGGTTTTCCAAGTCAGTTTGGGAAATTACAAGATCCAAATAAAATACCTGTTCCGGTAATGGGAGCTCATGCCTTAAACATTCAGGGGAATTTTAATATAAGCGGGTATCTGGTTCAATCTCCGTTTGACAACTGGACTCAACAGAATGTTTTTCCAAGAACTGACCTTTATTCACTGGTTCTCCACGAAATAGGTCATGCAATTGCTTACGAATATTTACCAAAATATATACAGGCCATTGATAGAGGTTATTTTGAAAGCCCTCTGCTGTCTGAATACTATCCGAATGAAAGAGTACCTCTTCAACCTGAATCACCAACACATATCATTGGAGTGACTGACCCTGCCAGTAAGCAAAAACCGTACGGTGGTAACATCGATGACTTCATTCCCGGTGGTCGTGAACTAATTACCAAGCTGGATATACTCATAATGGAATCTGTCGGATATCCCATACGAGAAAATGAAGTAACAAAAGCGATGAGTTTAGATTTTACTGGAGGAAGAATCGGTTATCTAAACGAACCCTATGAATTGCTGCTCAGACCAAGCGGTGGAATACCTATCTACGATTTTGAACTTATTGAAGGTGAGCTACCAAAGGGGTTATTTCTTGATTCACAGACTGGCCAAATTAGTGGGGTTCCAACTACAATTGAAACACGAACTTTTTTGATGCAGATTCGAGACTATTCTATGATGGAAATTAATTATGAGATCGAGATAAAAATTCTCGAAAGGCTCAAGGAAGAAATCATTGCCAGTAATTGATTTGTTGGTAATCCGCACCAACAAATTATTTGATATACTACGCCAATCAGATCTTTCCGTCTCTGCATGGATCCTAACCTGCTTCTTTTGTTAAAGTGTATTTATGGATAACTCTATCGAGTTACCCACAAGTTTACTTTACTATAACTATAATGGAAATGTATGAATAATTGTATCGACTCAATCTAAAGGTTGTGTGCCATATAAAGCTAAGTAAACTATATGCAAAAGAATATAGAATAATTATTACATGGTTTTATATTTAATTGCATATAATTTAATTTTTGAATCCATTATTATATTTAATTACATATAATTTAATTATACTTGTATAATATTATATTTAAATACATATAATGAAGCAATTATCAGAGTTTGTAAAAGAACGAAGAAAGGAAGTAAATCTCACGCAGGAAGAATTTGCTGAACGCACAGGAGTTGCACTAACTGTTATACGTAAAATCGAACAGGGTAAAACGAATCTAAATATGGATAAGGTAAATTTAGTTCTTCAGATGTTTGGACATGAACTAGCACCTGTCAAAAGTAAAGACCTAAATAAATGAGAAAAGGTAAAGTGTTTTATAAAGATTATTTAGCCGGTATCGTTACTGAAACGGATGAAGGTGAGTATGTATTTCTGTATGATGACAAATATGTAAAAGATCATCCAAATGACTTTATCACATTTACAATGCCGGTTATATCAAAACCATATACTGAAAAGCGACTTTTTCCATTTTTTGAAGGATTGATTCCAGAAGGTTGGTTGCTTGACATAGCTTCAGAAAACTGGAAAATCAATAAAAATGATCGTATGGGTTTACTACTGGCTTGTTGTCAAAATTGCATTGGTGCAGTGAGTGTGGAACCAATAGAAGAAGGAGATGGGAAATAGATGTTTATATTGTTACAAACCTGTAGAAGGTGAAAATGACTTTCACGAGAAATGTTCGATGGAATTCTTTGGAACACCGACTCCTCCAGAAATTGAATATTCCCTTGATCAAATTGATGAGCTTGCGAAAAATGTGGTTGAGCGAAGTGTTGCTATCCCTGGTGTTCAGGCAAAACTATCAATGTCCTTAGTCAAAAAAACCAAAGAAAATTCAGACACAAGACTGACCGTGGTTGGGGCATTAGGAGGTCATTATATTTTCAAACCACCTACTGACAGATTTCCAGAAATGCCTGAAAACGAACATGTAACAATGCGAATAGCTGAATCTTTTGGAATACAAGTGGTTCCATCATCATTGATACGATTATTATCAGGTGAACTCTCCTATATCACAAAACGAATTGACCGGACACAAACTGGATCTAAGATTCACATGATCGATATGTTTCAAATCACAGAAGCATTTGATAAATACAGAAGTTCTATGGAAAAAGTTGGAAAAGCATTGGGTAGCTATTCAACTAACACTTTACTAGACAAAATTTTTTATTTTGACCTAGCCATATTTTCCTTTTTAACTGGAAATAATGATATGCATCTGAAGAATTTCTCAATGATTGAAGGTCCTTCCGGTTGGGTGTTGTCTCCCGCTTATGACTTATTAAATGTTGCAATAATATTCCCAGAAGATTCGGAAGAACTTGCACTGACACTAGTTGGAAAGAAAAAAAAGTTAAAAAGAGAACATTTTGAACAATTGGGAAATGAACTAGGTTTGACTCCTAAACAGATCAAAGGAAGTTTCAATAGGATGATGAAAAATAAATCAATAGCAATTGATTGGATCGATCGATCATTCTTATCAGAAAATATGTAAATAGCTTATAAAGATTTTCTTGCAGAATAATACAAGCAATTAGCACTAGAACAATAATATAACACTGTATAAACTACATTAAAACGTTGTTTATACTAATCGTTACTGTAAAAAACTGAAATGGCAGTACCCTATGACAAGTATTATCAGACAGAAAAATTATTCGGAGAACCCTACCCCGAATTGAATCAATTCCATAAGCGTTGGTAACCTTGAGCCAACAACTAAATACCTAATAATCACAAAGAATTTTAAATATGAAAACCTTTCTAACCTCCCTCCTTCTAGTTATAGTTACCACCTCCTATAGCCAAGAGTCCATGCGCAGATGGCGAAAACTGAATCAGGTAAGAAATGACAAATTCGACTTAGTACTACCAGAAGCCATGAGGCAAAACAACATTGATATGTGGATTGTAACAAATCGTGAAGGGAATTTTGATCCGCTCTATACAGACATGGGAGAAGGGTATGTAGGCTCAACTGGCTACTACATTTTTACTGATCGCGGAGGAGATCGTATCGAGCGAGCTTCATTAGGAATTAGTGGATACCTTCTGGAAGAGGGTGGCACTTATGACTATTTCGGTTCGGCAGATGAACTTAAGGAATTTGTAACCACTAGAGATCCAAAAAGAATTGGACTTAATATCTCAAAAAATATAGGTGGCGCAGATGGGCTATCATACTCAAGCCATCAGGAACTTACAGAGATCTTGGGTTCTAAATATGCTGATAGGTTTGTTTCGGCTGAAAAGCTAGTATCCGACTTCAGGTCGAGACGTGTGGCCAGTGAACTAGCAATATACGCAGAAGCTGGAGAGCTATCATACACGCTGGCAGAGCGCGCACTATCAAACGAAGTCATCACACCTGGTGTGACTACCCTTGAGGACGTGGCTTGGTGGATGAAGGACCAGCAGTTCAAAAATAATTTGGGGTCTTCCTTTGGTATGCCTTCTGTCTACATTACGGGTCCAGAGGGAATTGTAGCTACTTCTACCAACAGAATCATACAAAGAGGAGACATACTTACTATCGATTGGGGTGTAGGACTCATGAACATGTTCACCGACATGAAACGCATGGCTTATGTGTTAAAAGAAGGAGAAACTGGTGTGCCTGCAAGTATTCAAAATGCCTTCAACCAAGGAGCTAAAGTGCGCGATATCATTAAGAAAACTATAAAACCAGGTGTAACAGCACAAGCAGCTGAAGATGCTATTTACAGGGCACTTACTGAGGCAGGGTTCAATAAAATGAAAGCTTTTAATCAATATACTGATTTGGATAAAACGGATGTCATTATTGGGTGCCACTCAGTGGGAAACTGGGGTCATGGTATCGGGCCTTCAATTGCTTTCTTTAATCCTGTTAGGTTGGGTTACGAGTTGAAACCAACCAATCTGATATCCATCGAACTTTTCGCTTATACCAAACTACCAGAATGGGGCGGGCGAAAACTTAGAGTGGCACTTGAAGATGATGCGGTAATTACAGAAAGAGGCATAGAATGGCTATACCCTATTAATCCAAAAGTTTTGCTTATTAAGTAATGACAAGAAAAGCACACAATAACAGCAATTATTGAAGACAATTTTAGCGGTTAAGATATTCCGTGAGCATTCGAATATCTACTACTGCAGATTGTAAATAAAGGCACGGCCTTGAACAGCTAAAGTGGGCAGTTATTTAACTTCATGTATTGAGAAATTAAATAAATATAGACAATGAAAGAAATGTGGGATGCCCGATATTCGGCAGAGACTTATGCTTACGGAATTGCTCCAAATGATTTTTTTAAATATGCTCTAACTAAATATAAACTTGCGGGGAGAATTCTAATGCCTGCTGAAGGAGAAGGAAGAAATGCTGTTTATGCTGCACAAAAAGGGTTAAATGTTACGGCATTTGACACTAGTGTAGAAGGCAAGAAGAAGGCACTTAAGTTAGCCAGAAAAGAAAATGTGTCAATAACTTATGAAGTTGGTGAAATGTTTGATTTAGACATTGTAGATCAACACTTTGACGCTGCGGCTTTAATTTTTGCACATTTTCCACCTCCTCTCTTGTCGAAATATCATCAAAAGATTGTCGACTTAATAGTTCCTAATGGTATGATAATATTAGAAGGGTTCAGCAAAAATCATTTAAAGTTCAGAGAAATAAACCCAAACGTAGGCGGCCCAAATAAAATAGAAATGTTGTTTTCAAAAGAGTCTATTCAAAATGATTTTACAGATTTTGACATTATCCAACTTGAAGAAGTGGAAGTGGAACTTAAGGAAGGTGAGTTTCACAATGGAACAGGAAGTGTGATAAGATTCATTGGTAAAAAGAAATCTTAAAGAGATAAAAATCATTACCCAATACTTTGAATAAAGTGCTCCTTGTTTAAAATAAAGGTATTCCTCTATCAATAACATAAACTTAATATGATTCAATTCAATAATTGTATAAATTTATTGTGTTAAAAAATACCAACTAAAACTGTATAAAATGAAACTAAAACTTTTAAGTTTTGGACTCGCTATAATATTAGCTGCTTGTAATTCAGGAGAAAACACCGAAGCTGAAGTAGAGAATACAGAGTTCAAAGTCCCCGTAGATTATTATAAGTTAGACAATGGTCTAAAAGTAATTTTATCTCAGGATAAAACTTCTCCAACTGTAGTTGTAGCAGTTTATTATAACATTGGCTTTAGAATAGAGCCAAAAGACCGTACTGGTTTTGCTCATTTATTTGAGCATATGATGTTTCAGGGTTCTAGAAATTTAGGTAAAGGCGAATTTATTGACCTAGTTCAGAAAAATGGTGGGGTATTGAATGGCTCTACCCGATTTGACTTCACTAATTATTTCGAAATTATGCCTGCACATAAATTAGAAACCATACTTTGGGCTGATGCTGACAGAATGAAAGGACTGGCCATTACCCAAGACAATCTTACAAATCAGCAAGGTGTGGTTAAAAATGAAGTTAAAGTTAATGTATTGAATCAGCCCTATGGTGGATTCCCATGGTTGGATATGCCACAGTACGCCAACGAAAACTGGTACAATGCCCATAATTTTTATGGCGATCTGGAAGATTTGGATGCCGCTACCTTAGAAGATGTTCAAAGCTTTTTCAACACTTTCTATTCACCAAATAATGCTGCTTTATCAATAGTTGGCGACTTTGAAATTGAAGAAACTAAAGCGATGATTGAAAAATATTTTGGAGCTATACCAAGAGCAGAAATACCTGCCATGCCAGATATTTCAGAGAAGATTCAGCAAGAAGAATTAATTTTCGAGAAAGAAGATAAATTGGCCACTAAACCCGCTATAGCCTTAGCTTATGACATGCCAGAGCGTAATTCTCCAGAGTATTATGCTATGGGGCTTTTAGATCAAATTATGGTACAAGGTGATAATAGCCTCCTTCATAAAAACCTAGTGAAAGATAAAGGCTACACAGCTGGAGTGAACGGAGGCATTAACTATCTGGGAAATATGTTCAATTACAATGGTCCGATGCAATGGATGTTTGACCTTACTCATGACGCTGATGTTTCAGCCGATTCTATTTTAGCCACAGTGGATAAAACAATAGCCGAACTTGAAAAAGAAGGCGTAAATCAGGAAATGCTAGATAAAGCTCTGATCAAAATAAGAAGTCAGTTATATGATGATCTAGGGCAGTTTTTTGGACTAGGAAGAGCAGACTTACTATGCAGTTTTGCTTTATTTGATGATAATCCACAACGGATAAATACTATCGAAGGTGAGTTTAAAAAGATAACTCCAGAAATTATGAATCAAACCATTAAGGATTATCTGAGAAAAACGAATAGAACAATTCTTACTATAAAGCCTCTTGGAAAAGAGCCAAACCTTTAATAGCCAAAGATAAAAATCATGAAAAAGATAAAAAATATATTATTGTTTTCCACTATGCTCATGTTAGGCCTAGTACCCTTATACGCTCAGGATGCTGAACTAGAAAAAGAAACTCCCCCTCCAGGTGGAGAACCTAAAAATTTCACTTTACCAGAAAAAACAATTGTCGAGTTTGATAATGGATTGAGTTTGGTAATGATACCTTGGGGCTCAGTACCAAAAGCTACAATCCAAGTAGTCATCAAATCTGGCAATATTCACGAAGCTGAAAATGAAGTGTGGTTAAGTGATCTTGTAGCTGACTTATTAAAAGAAGGAAGTACAAGTAAAACAGGTAACGAAATAGCTGATGCGATGGCAGGTATGGGCGGTGAATTAAATATTGGTGTAGGGATGCACACCACCGTTGCTAGCGCGGACGTGCTCTACGAGTTTACTCCTGAAGCCATTGAAATGATCGCGGATGTGATAATGAAGCCATCCTTTCCTAAAGAAGAATTAGAAAGATTAATTAAGGATCGGCAACGTCAAGTGAATGTGAGCATGTCGAGGCCTCAACCAAAGGCACGTCAAGACTTCTTTGCTCAACTTTACCCTGATCATCCCTATGGACGAATTTATCCAACAGAAGAAATGCTAGGGTCTTATACGCTCGAAGGACTAAAGTCATTTTATAAAACTAACTATGGTGCCCAGCGCACCACGGTATATGTTGCTGGAAAGTTTAATCAGAAAGCAGTAGAAGCAGCGGTTAGGTCATCTTTAGGTATGTGGGATAAAGGACCTGAGCAATTTTATCCAGTTGCCCAGCCTGTTACAGCAGCATCAGTATCAATTATTGAC
>CAYGNU010000164.1:0-8758 GCA_964351175.1 uncultured Roseivirgaceae bacterium
CTCCCAAATACTCTGTGGATGAATCCATAGATAGAGGTCTTACTTATTCTGTACCATTGAAGGCTAAATTAAAATTAACCTGTAATGATGAGGATAATGAAGATTTCGAAACTATTGAGCAAGAAGTGTTCTTAGGGAACATTCCTTATATGACCAAGAAAGGGTCGTTTGTTATTAATGGTGCTGAACGTGTTATTGTATCTCAATTGCACAGATCTCCTGGTGTATTCTTTGCCCAGAGTAAGCATACCAATGGTACAAAATTGTATTCTGCCAGAATCATACCTTTCAAAGGGTCATGGATTGAGTTTGCTACTGACGTAAACAACGTCATGTATGCTTATATAGATAGAAAGAAAAAATTCCCTGTAACTACATTGTTAAGAGCAATAGGTTATGGTACGGATAAAGATATATTGGATCTTTTTGGACTTTCAGAAGAAGTAAAGGCAACTAAAAAGGATCTTAAAAATGCAGATGGTAGAAGATTAGCGGCTAGAGTACTTAAAACTTGGACGGAAGACTTCGTTGATGAGGATACTGGTGAAGTAGTATCTATTGATAGAAATGAAGTGTTGTTAGAAAGAGATCATATTCTATCTACTGAGGATATTGAAGTAATCGTTGATTCAGGTTCTAAATCTGTAATTCTTCATAGAGAAGATGTAAACGTTACTGATTTTACTATCATCTTTAATACACTATCGAAAGATAATTCAAATACTGAAAAAGAGGCGGTAGAGCAAATTTATCGTCAATTAAGAAATACTGAAGCACCTGACGAGCAAACAGCTCGAGATATCATACAAAGCTTATTTTTTAGTGAGAAAAGATATGATTTAGGTGAAGTTGGTAGATATAGAATTAACAAAAAACTAGGTCTTGATCTAAGCTCTGAGCAGAGGGTATTAACTACTGAGGATATTATACTAATCGTAAAATACCTTATTGGATTAATTAACTCAAAAGCAGTAGTCGATGATATTGACCACTTAAGTAATAGAAGGGTAAGAACAGTTGGTGAGCAATTATACGCTCAATTTGGTGTGGGTCTAGCTAGAATGGCTAGAACCATCAAAGAAAGAATGAATGTTAGAGATAATGAAGATTTCAAGCCTGTTGATCTAATCAATGCTAGAACATTATCTTCTGTTATTAACTCATTCTTTGGTACCAACCAATTGTCTCAGTTTATGGATCAAACTAATCCACTGGCTGAGATTACTCACAAAAGAAGAATGTCAGCATTAGGGCCTGGTGGACTTTCTAGAGAAAGAGCAGGTTTTGAGGTTCGTGACGTTCACTATACTCACTATGGTAGACTTTGTACTATTGAAACACCTGAAGGGCCAAACATTGGTTTGATATCTTCTCTATGTGTTCATGCAAAGGTAAATCATATGGGATTCATCGAAACACCATATAGGGAAGTTGCTAATGGCAAAGTAGATATGACTGGATCGGTTAAATATCTTACCGCAGAAGAAGAAGATACATTCAACATTGCGCAGGCTAATGCTCCTCTGAAGGACAATGGTACTTTCATCAACGAAAGAGTAAAAGCAAGATTTGAAGGTGATTTCCCTGTGGTTGAACCTAAGGAATTAGGTTATATGGATGTTGCTCCTAACCAAATTGTATCAGTTGCTGCTTCTTTGATTCCTTTCCTTGAGCATGATGATGCTAACAGGGCTCTTATGGGATCTAACATGCAGCGTCAGGCAGTTCCATTGTTGAAGCCGGAGGCACCTATTGTAGGTACAGGCCTTGAAGGAAGAGTTGCTCTAGATTCTAGAGCCCTAATTCTTGCTGAAGGAGATGGTGAGGTTGAATTTGTTGATGCCAGAAAAGTGGTTATCAAATACGATATGAATGATGATGATGTTCTCGTTAATTTCGATACAGATAGTAAAGAGTATGAACTTATCAAATTCAGAAGAACTAATCAGGATACTTGCATAAATCTTACTCCGATTGTTAAAAAGGGAGAAAGGGTAGTCAAAGGTCAACCTTTAGTAGAAGGTTATGCTACTGAAAAAGGTGAGCTAGCACTAGGTAGAAACCTTATGGTGGCTTATATGCCTTGGCAAGGTTATAACTTTGAGGATGCTATTGTAATTTCTGAGAAAGTTGTAAGAAATGATATTTACACTTCTATTCATATTGAAGAATTTGAACTAGAAGTTAGAGATACAAAAAGAGGTGAAGAGGAACTTACTTCTGAAATACCAAACGTAAGTGAAGAAGCTGTTAAGCATCTTGATGAGTTTGGTGTCATTAGAGTTGGTGCAGAAGTTAAAGAAGGTGATATCCTTATCGGTAAGATTACTCCCAAAGGAGAATCTGATCCAACACCTGAAGAAAAATTATTGAGAGCAATCTTCGGTGATAAAGCTGGAGATGTTAAAGATGCTTCAATGAAAGCACCTCCATCATTAAGAGGTGTTGTAATTGATACTAAATTATTCTCAAGACCTAAGAAAGATAAAGATCTTAGAGCTAAGTCGAAGAAGGAAGTTGAAATTCTAAAGAACAAGTATAGTAAGCAATTACTTGAGCTTCGTTCAGAAGTAATTGAAAAATTAACCAAACTACTTAGTGGTAAAACATCTCAGGGTATCAAACATAAGTTTGGTGACGAGATTGTAAGTAAAGGAGTTAAGTTCTCTGGTAAATTGATTGAAAACAATTTATTCCCTGAGAAGAATATTTACAAGGACGAAAGTACTTACAATGTTCCTGAGGAAGTAAACCTTGTTTCCGATGTGAATCTTGATAATTGGACTAATGACGAGAATACTAATCACTTAGTATTTAAAATGATCAAGAATTTCAATATCAAGAAAAACGAAATTGCAGGTGAGTTTAAACGCGAGCGTTTCACTCTTGAAGTAGGAGATGAGTTGCCAGCAGGTATTGTACAATTGGCTAAAGTTTACATCGCTAAGAAACGTAAGTTGAAAGTTGGTGATAAAATGGCTGGTCGTCATGGTAATAAAGGGGTTGTAGCTAGAATAGTTAGAGCAGAGGATATGCCATTCTTAGAAGATGGTACTCCAATGGATATTTGTCTTAACCCACTAGGTGTACCTTCAAGGATGAACCTTGGTCAAATTTATGAAACGGTTCTTGGATGGGCTGGTAGTAAGTTAGGAAGAAGGTATGCTACACCTATTTTCGATGGAGCTTCAATGGAAGAAGTTGCTGCCGAATTGGCTGAAGCTAAACTTCCTGAATATGGTAGATCATATCTATACGATGGTTTAACAGGTCAGAAATTTGATCAGCCAGTTACAGTTGGTATTGCTTACATGTTGAAACTTGGTCACTTAGTTGATGATAAGATGCACGCAAGGTCTATCGGACCATACTCATTAATTACGCAGCAGCCTCTTGGTGGTAAAGCACAATTTGGTGGTCAGCGTTTTGGTGAGATGGAGGTTTGGGCACTCGAGGCATTCGGTGCATCACATGTACTACAGGAAATTCTAACAATCAAGTCGGATGATGTGATTGGAAGAGCAAAAGCTTATGAAGCTATCGTGAAAGGCGAAAACATGCGTAAGCCAAATATCCCTGAGTCATTTAATGTATTGGTACACGAACTTCGTGGACTTGCATTAGAGATCACTTTAGACTAATAAATTAAAAATTCATGGTCCCGGCTCAGCCGGGACTGTAGAAATAAATAAACATACTATGTCATTCAGAAAGAATAAAAAGCTAGACCTAGATTTTTCAAAGGTTACTATCAGTTTGGCGTCACCGGAGTCTATTTTAGAAAGCTCTCATGGTGAGGTTACACAGCCTGAAACAATCAACTACAGAACTTATAAGCCTGAGATGGGTGGTCTTTTCTGTGAGCGTATTTTCGGCCCTGTAAAAGACTGGGAATGTCATTGTGGAAAATACAAGAGAATCAGATATAAAGGCATTATTTGCGACAGATGTGGTGTTGAAGTTACTGAGAAGAAGGTAAGAAGAGAAAGAATGGGACATATCGAATTGGTGGTTCCTGTAGCTCACATCTGGTATTTCAAATCTTTGCCAAATAAGATTGGTTATTTACTTGGTTTACCAACAAAGAAATTAGATCAGATCATTTATTACGAAAGATACGTGGTTATTCAACCGGGTATTAAAGAAGAAGATGGTTTGGCAATGATGGATTTCTTAACGGAAGATGAGTATTTAGATATACTTGATAAACTTCCTAGAGAGAATCAATTATTGGACAATGATGATCCTAACAAATTCATCGCTCGTATGGGTGCTGAATCGTTAGAGATGCTTTTGGCTAGAATTGAATTAGATTCATTATCTTATGAATTAAGACATCAAGCAGCAACGGATACTTCTCAGCAAAGAAAAGCTGAAGCTTTGAAAAGGTTGAAGGTAGTTGAAGCATTTAGAGAAGCAAGAACTAGAATAGAGAATCGCCCTGAGTGGATGATCATTAAAATGGTTCCTGTTATCCCACCAGAATTGAGACCATTAGTGCCTTTGGATGGTGGTAGATTTGCTACTTCTGATTTGAATGACCTGTACAGAAGAGTAATCATCAGAAATAATCGTCTTAAGAGACTAATCGATATTAAAGCACCTGAAGTTATTCTTAGAAATGAGAAGAGAATGCTTCAAGAGGCTGTTGATTCACTTTTCGATAACTCAAGAAAAGTAAATGCGGTAAGATCAGATGGTAATAGAGCTTTAAAATCTTTAAGTGATATGCTTAAAGGTAAGCAAGGACGTTTCCGTCAGAACTTACTAGGAAAAAGAGTTGACTATTCTGGCCGTTCAGTTATTGTTGTAGGACCTGAGTTGAAACTTCACGAATGTGGACTTCCTAAGGATATGGCGGCAGAACTTTTCAAACCGTTTATTATCAGAAAACTGATAGAAAGAGGCATTGTTAAGACAGTGAAATCAGCTAAGAAAATAGTTGATAGAAAAGACCCTGTAGTTTGGGATATTTTGGAAAACGTATTGAAAGGACATCCTGTTCTTCTTAACCGTGCTCCAACGCTTCACAGATTAGGTATACAGGCTTTCCAACCAAAACTTATTGAAGGAAAAGCAATCCAGTTACATCCATTAGTTTGTACTGCATTTAATGCTGACTTTGATGGTGACCAGATGGCTGTTCACGTTCCTTTGGGACAAGAAGCTGTTTTGGAAGCCTCTATGTTAATGCTTTCTTCTCACAATATTTTAAACCCTGCCAATGGTGCTCCTATTACAGTACCTTCTCAGGACATGGTATTGGGATTATATTATGTGACTAAAGGTAGAAAGAGCACAAAAGAACAACCAGTTATTGGTGAGGGAATGACTTTCTATAATGCTGAAGAAGTTATTATAGCGATGAATGAAGGTGTTCTTTCCAAACATGCACATATAAAGGTAAGAACTAAAGTTAGAACGGCTGCTGGTGAACTTGAAACCAAGATTATAGAAACAGTAGCAGGTAGAGTTTTATTCAATCAAACAGTGCCTGAAGAAGTAGGGTATGTTGATGAACTACTAACTAAGAAAAAGCTTCAGAAAATTATTTCTGATGTATTTAAAATCACTGGAATGGCAAGAACTGCTCATTTCCTTGATGATATTAAAGAATTAGGTTTCCAGATGGCATACAAAGGCGGTCTTTCAATGGGACTTAACGATGTTGCTATTCCACCAGAAAAGGAGGCTCTTGTTGCTCAGGCAAAAGAAGAAGTAGATGCTGTTTGGAATAACTACCTAATGGGTCTAATTACTGATAATGAAAGATATAATCAGGTAATTGACATTTGGACAAGAATTAATACACAATTGACCAATACCTTGATGAATCGTCTTGAAGAAGATGATCAAGGATTTAACTCAATTTATATGATGATGCACTCTGGCGCTAGAGGTTCAAGAGAGCAGATCAGACAGTTGGGTGGTATGAGAGGATTGATGGCGAAACCACAGAAAAACCTTGCAGGTTCAGTAGGTGCGATCATTGAAAACCCTATCCTTTCTAACTTTAAGGAAGGTCTTGATGTATTAGAGTACTTTATTTCTACTCACGGTGCTAGAAAGGGTCTTGCAGATACTGCGCTAAAAACAGCAGATGCGGGTTACTTAACAAGAAGGTTGGTTGACGTAGCTCAAGATTTGGTTATATCTGAAGTAGATTGTGGTACATTAAGAGGTTTGACAGTTTCAGCTCTAAAAGATAACGAAGATGTGGTAGAGCCATTATCTGAGAGAATCTTAGGTAGAGTATCTGTTCATGATATTTTCGATCCTATCACTGATGAATTAATCTGTGCTGGTGGTGAAGAAATTACTGAGGAGATTACTAATAGAATTGACGAGACGAGTATCGAAGAAATAGAAATACGTTCTGTACTTACTTGTGAAACTAAGCAAGGTGGTTGTGCTAAATGTTATGGACGTAATTTGGCAACAGGACGAATGGTTCAGGCTGGTGAGGCTGTTGGAGTTATTGCTGCACAGTCAATCGGTGAGCCTGGTACACAGTTGACACTTCGTACATTCCACGTTGGGGGTACTGCATCTAACATTGCAGTTGATGCCAACATTAAGGCTAAATTTGATGGAGTTGTAGAATTCGAAGGAGTAAGAACTATCAAAACGACAAATAAAGACGGAGACAAAGTTGAAGTTGTAATGGGTCGTACTGGAGAGGTTAAGGTTGTAGATCCTAAGAAGAAAATAGTCTTGATTTCTAATCACGTACCTTATGGAGCTTTCTTAAAAGTTAAGGAAGGTGATACGGTTGAGAAAGGACAAGAGCTTTGTTTCTGGGATCCTTATAACGCTGTTATTCTTTCAGAATTTGATGGAACAATTGAATTTGATTCGATTATTGAGGGTATTACTTTTAAAGAAGAATCTGATGAACAAACAGGTCACAGAGAAAAAGTAATTACCGATACTAAGGATAAGACAAAGAACCCAGCGGTAGTTGTTAATGCTAAGAGTGAATCTAAGGGATATAACATCCCGGTTGGAGCCCACTTAGCAGTTGATAATGGAGAGAAAATCAAAGCTGGTCAAATTCTAGCTAAGATTCCTCGAAGCATGGGTAAATCAAGAGATATTACCGGGGGTCTACCAAGAGTAACAGAGCTTTTTGAAGCGAGAAATCCTTCAAACCCAGCTGTGGTTAGTGAGATTGATGGTGTTGTAACTTATGGTGGAATCAAGAGAGGAAATAGAGAAATCTTTATCGAGTCTAAAGATGGTATTAAGAAGAGATATTTAGTGTCACTTTCTAAGCACATCCTTGTTCAGGATAATGACTTCGTGATTGCAGGTTATCCTCTATCCGATGGAGCCATTACTCCTGCTGACATCTTGGCCATTAAAGGACCAACTGCAGTGCAAGAGTACTTGGTGAATGAAATTCAAGAGGTTTACAGATTGCAAGGTGTGAAAATCAATGATAAGCACATTGAAGCTATTGTGAGCCAAATGATGCAGAAGGTTATGATACTTGATCCAGGAGACACCAGTTTCTTGACAGGAGAAAGTATAGACAAGTTTGTCTTTGCAGAAGAGAATGACCTTGTAATGGATAAGAAAGTGGTGATGGATGCTGGTGATTCTCAGAATTGTAAGCCTGGCCAAATTATCTCTGCAAGAGATTTGAGAGATGAAAATTCTACTTTAAAGAGAAAGGACTTGAAACCTGTAGAGGTTAGAGATGCCATGGCTGCAGTTTCTAGACCAGTACTTCAAGGTATCACTCAAGCTTCATTGAAGACTGAGAGTTTCTTATCTGCTGCTTCATTCCAAGAGACAACAAAAGTATTAAGTGAGGCTGCCATTAGGGGTAAGGCTGACGGATTACTTGGATTGAAAGAGAATGTTATCGTAGGACATCTTATACCAGCAGGTACAGGACAAAGAAAGTTTAATGATATCATGGTCACTTCTCAAGAAGAGTATGACAACCTTGTAGCGGCTAAGGAAGAGGGTTCTCAAGTGAAGCAACTGCAAGAAGATAACTAATGGCTGACGAGCAAAAGGATAAAAAGGTAAACGCCAATCAGATTAACATCGAACTTTCGGAAGATGTGGCTGAAGGCGTTTACGCTAACTTGGCAATGATTGCCCACTCTAACAGTGAGTTTGTTATTGACTTTATCAGATTAATGCCTGGAGTACCTAAAGCAAAGGTGAAATCAAGAATTGTGATTACTCCAGAGCATGCTAAAAGGTTATTAACAGCTTTGAATGAAAACATTCAAAAGTATGAAGATACCTTTGGCCCAATTAAAAAAACAGATGAAGCTCCAAAGTTCCCTATAAATTTTGGTGGTACAATTGGAGAAGCATAACAACAAAAATGACCTTTTAAAGGTCATTTTTGTTGTTTATTTCATGCAAGAATATATTTTTATCAAACTATTTGATAAATACGACCGCTTTAGTACCTTTGCAGTCCGAATTTTTGAAACGAAAAGAAACATAAGTAAAATATATTAATAAATGCCTACTATTCAACAACTGGTAAGAAAAGGTAGAACTAAGTTGGTGACTAAATCAAAGTCACCTGCACTTGACTCTTGCCCTCAGCGCAGAGGAGTTTGTACAAGAGTATATACCACAACACCTAAAAAGCCTAACTCGGCCATGAGAAAAGTGGCTAGGGTGAGATTAACAAACGGTAAAGAAGTAAATGCTTACATTCCTGGAGAAGGCCACAACCTTCAGGAGCACTCTATTGTGCTCATCAGAGGAGGTAGAGTGAAAGATT
>CAYGNU010000165.1:0-4695 GCA_964351175.1 uncultured Roseivirgaceae bacterium
AAGACCTCAATTGCCAGAGTCAGTTCTGGAAATGAGCAAACAAAAGCTCATAGAAGCCATTTGGTTTTCATGATTGAGAAAGGGCTCTCCACATCTAACTAAAAATTTAAATCTTCAAATAAAGGCCATTCTGTAATGAAACAGAATGGCCTTTATTTTTGATCTCTATTAATCCACCTATCCCTGTATTTGTTAAGGTGTTTTAATAAAAAGTCTGCTGCTTCCTTTGAGAGACCTTTTACGAGTCTAACTTGCTTGTCGTCTTTGGTAATAACATCAATACCGTGATAAGTAGTAAAGAAGCTAGGTCCTTCTTCCACTCCAGAACTTTCTAATCTTGATTTTTGAATAATTCTCTTGATATCATTAAAATCTATCGACTTCCACATCAAGACAGGAATAGGGAAAATACCTCGTTTTGATGTCACTGTGCTGCCTTCAATCTTCACACTCCTAACTCGGTTAAAATAATCAACTAAACCAATCAAAGCTGCAAGAGCAAGTAGTACAAAGGCCGTTCTTGCAGAGATCTCTTTATGACTAAACCCCAGAAAGTTTGACATTGCATTAATAGCAAGACCCAATGGTAAACTTATAGCGATCATGGCACCTATTGAGAACTTTTCACGCCAATTGAAATGGGCAGATTCCTTTTCCATTTTAAAACTTATGCCAGCTACTTGGTTTTCTTGTTTAGACCGGTTCATAAAGCATATTAATATTAATTATGTTTAATTCTTACTAAAGCTTTTAAAATTTCAATCAAAGACCCTTGTAATCAGTTGTAATAGAGCTGTTTGGAAAATTTCATCTCTTATTTAAACAAAAGAGGATAACTGTTGGTCAGCTATCCTCTTTTAATTGGTTTATAGTTTAATAATGACTACCAGATCTTTATTCTTTCTTCTTCAGGCTTGAAGTTCTTATCACCAGGTGCTATATCAAAAGTCTCATAAAAAGGTGTGAAATTCATCAATGGCCCATTAACACGCCACATTGCTGGTGAATGTGAGTTTGTGTTGATGTAGTTACGCATAAACTCATCACGCACTTTTACTCTCCAAATTCTAGCAATAGACATCATAAATCGTTCATCAGGTGTATAGCCATCTATCCTAGTAGTATCCTGACCTTGTTTGGTTAATTTGAATGCATCATAAGCGATAGAGATGCCTCCATTATCAGCTGTGTTTTCACCAACTGTCAAGGCTCCTTTAACATGAACGCTATCCAGAACTGTAAATGTGCTATATCGGTCAATCATCTGCTGTGTCTTTGCTTTGAACTTTTCAAGATCTCCTTTGGTCCACCAGTTTTTAACATTTCCGTCTTTATCAAATTGACTTCCTCGGTCATCAAAAGCGTGAGTAAGCTCATGCCCTATCACCATTCCGATACCACCATAATTAATGGCATCATCAGCATTTACATCAAAATAAGGGAATTGTAATATGCCCGCAGGAAATACAATCTCATTCAATGACGCTCTGTAATAGGCAGTAACTGTAGACGGTGTTGTACTCCAAATATTCTTATCTGGCGCTTGATTTAATTTTTCAACTTCATATTGATAATCGTTTTGCTTTAGAGCAACCACATTTTCAAAGTACTTATTTCTATCAATTTTGACGTCATATTCTCTCCACACATCTGGGTAACCTATCTTTTTTGTAATGGCGTATAATTTCTCTTTAGCTTTTTGCTTGGTGCTGTCACTCATCCAGTCCAGTTCATTCATTCTATTTTCAAAAGCTTTCTGTAAGTTGTTCACCAAGTCTTTCACCCTGGTTTTAGCTTCTTCATTAAAGTATCTTTTTACATAAAGTTGACCTAACGCAAATCCTAATTGTCTATCCACTTGCTGAACCATAAGTTGAGCGCGGGTTTTTTGATCCGATTGACCCAATAAAACCTTAGTGTATTCAAAAGCTGCATTTTCGAAAGGTTTGCTTAAGAAATCTGCATAATTAGTCATTGTGCTTGCCTTTAAATAGGTTTTCCAATCTTGAACAGAAACGGAAGAAAGCATTGCATTTAGCTTATCATAATAGGCTGGTTGACGCATATCTGCAGAGTCAGCTTCCAACTCAAGTCTAGAAAGCATTTTTACCCAACCTATATTAGATTGGTTCTTATCAATATCTGAAATAGCCAGTTTATTGTAATTAGCCTTAATATCCCTTCTTTCTATTCGATTTTTATGGGACTCGGCTAATTGCTTTTCTATGTTATAAGCAATGTCAGCATGCTTTGAAGCATCTTCAGCACCAATTAAGTCAAATAATGTTGTAAGATATTTTTTGTAGGCCTCCTGAATCCCAAGCGTAGATGAGTCAGTTTTAAAATAATAATCTCTATCAGGCAAACCTAACCCAGACTGACTGAAATGAAGGATATTGATGCTGCTATTCTCATTATCTGGAGATACATTCAGACTGATAATTGAATTATTGTCAGCTTCAATCTCTTCTGTCACAAAACTCATCAAACTAGCAATGTCATTGATAGCATCTATCCTTTCCAAAGTTGGTTGAATCGGCTCAAAACCTCTTTGATTAATGACTTCAGTATCCATACCTGAAGCATAAAAATCACCCACCTGTTGTTCTATACTTCCAAGCTTATGATCGCTTTTTGAAACTTCTTCTAGAATGTTTTCAAGCAGAACTTTTTGAGGGATATTTAAAAAACTATATGAACCCACTCCTACTTGATCATCTGCTATTTGCACAGTATCGTACCATGTTTTATTGATACGCATAAAGAAATTATCACCTGGTTTGATGGACTCATCTATACCTGTAAAGGCCAGTTTATTGTCTTTTTGCATCTCTTCAGCTGCCTCTTCTTTTGCACATGAAATTAGTGTTATAAAGGATATTGATAAATAAATAAGTTTTCTCATAAGTTCTGTTGGTATTTGAACTAAAGGTAGTTGAAAATAGTATGGGTGCCAGCCCCAATTACACAATCAAAACTTATAGCCTTTCAACGGAAATATAGCTTATTTGGAAGGTGTTAGGAGCATTGACAATACTTCCTATTTCGTGTGTATTACTTTACTCTCTTTACCTTCCTCCAATATTTCTCATCCAAATGTAGACCATCACTTTATTGTATCTAAAGTGATGATGAAGTACCTTAATCCTTTTAAGTTTTATCACGATTATTTTTATGTATCGCTTAGCACTTATTGAAATACATCAAGAGACCAACAGCTTTTCTAGAGTACCAACGGAACTACGAAATTTTGAATCATTGGCCTTACATTATGATGAAGATGTACATACCGGAGGTGACAAACATAAACTACAAGTAGATGGCTTTAGAAAAGCAATAAAGAAGTTCGGTAAAGGCAAAGTTGAATTTGTACCCATAATAGCGGCATGGTCACATTCAGGTGGTAAGATTACAAGGGAAGTTTTTGATCATTTCAAAACACACGTGCTTTCAAGATTAGAAGGTAATAATCTTGATGGAATATACTTCTCGGTACATGGCGCCATGGGTGTAGAGGGTATGCATGACCCTGAAGGCGATTTACTTGAAGATATCCGAGCGATTGTTGGCAAAGAAATGCCTATCGCAGTTTCATGTGATCTACATGCCAATATCACTTCCAAACTTGTTGCTCATGCTACTTTTATTAATGCCTACAGAACCAATCCACATCGTGATCATAATAGATTAGGGTTTAAGAGTGGTGAGATGTTAATCAAAACAGTTTTTGGTCTAATCAAGCCAGTGATGGCCTTTAAAAAGATGCCTCTGTTGAAAGGCGGTGGTTTTAATATCGATTTCATTGCACCTATGGGCAAAATCTTTAAAGCCATGAAAAAAATGGAGCGCAACCCAAAGGTGCTAAGTGTTTCAAATTTTATGGTTCACATTTGGATAGATGCCCCCGAAGTTGGTTGGAGCTGTGTTGTAGTTACAGACAATGATCCTGAATTAGCTGATCAGTTATGTACAGACCTTTGCAATTTAAATTGGGAAGTAAAAGACCATCCACACCCAACACCGCACTCTGCTGAAAAAGCAATTGACATCGTAAAAAAGAATAAATGGTTAAAATATTTAGGCACTTCAGTCATATCTGATCTCTCTGACCTTGTTGCAGCAGGTGCACCGGGAGAAAACACCCACATTCTCAAGGTATTGATGGAAGAGAGTAAAAAATTGAAAGCTTATATACCTCTTTGTGATGAATACAATGTTGGACTTCTTAATAAGACCCAGCTAAATACTGAGGTGACTGTTGAAGTAGGTGCCAGACTTGATAAGGTTTATAATGAAAAATTAACTTTTAATGGCGTACTCATTTATTTAGATAATAGCCGTTATGGTAAAACAGCAGTCATTGTAAAAGACAAACTTCATCTAATTTTAACTACTCTACCCTGCCCAGCTTTCAAACCTTCATTCTTTACCAAATTGGGCTTGAGCTTGTGGAAAGCGGATGTGGTGGTTGTGAAGAATTTATTCCCATTTAGACTGTTCTTTTGGCTTTACAATAGAAAGACCATTTACGTTGAAACCAAAGGCGTCACCAATATAGATGTGTTTCAGCTAGACTACAAGCACATCCCCCGACCAATATACCCATTAGATAAAATTGAAAATTGGCATTAAGTAAAAGTCATGTCAATACGGGTTAAACAAAATATAAATCTTGACTAAATCGGTAAATTAACC
>CAYGNU010000165.1:4705-8748 GCA_964351175.1 uncultured Roseivirgaceae bacterium
CTAATTCTTGAAAAAAACCTTCTTCAATTTAGGTATTTGATGATATGAAAAGACCCCCCTAGTAATTTGGAAGGCCAGTTAAAACTTTACTATTTAGAGAATCGCTGCTCACCAACAATTTTCTATCATGAACAACCCTCAAGTATCTATCATTATGGCTGCAAAAGATACAGCCCCTTACTTGGAGGAATGTTTAGACTCTATTCTAAAGCAAACCTATGATAATTGGGAACTGATAGCCATTAATGATCACTCCAGTGACGAAACACCGGACATATTGAGGAAATATGCGGCAGAAGATAGTAGAATGAAGGTGATTGACAGTGTACGTCATAAACTTATACCTGCTCTCAAGGAAGGATATGAATTAGCGGAAGGTGAGCTGATCAACAGAATGGACTCTGATGACAAAATGCCTCCTTACAAACTTGAAACTATGGTTCAAGAATGGAAAAAGCATGGTAAAGGTCATATAATTGCTGGAGGCACATCACACTTTACAGATGATGGAGAGGTAGGTGATGGATTTTTAAGATATGAAGAATGGCTTAATGATATAGCAAGATCAAATAAACACCATGAGAATATTTATCAAGAATGTGTTATCCCTTCTCATTGCTGGTTAGTTCATAAAGAAGATTTTGATGCTGTTCAGGCCTTTGATCCAGAGTTTTATCCTGAAGATTATGACTTGTGTTTTCGGTTTTACAAACAAGGCTTAAAAATTATTGGCATTGATAAAATAGTGCACTATTGGAGAGACAGGTCTGACCGTATTTCCAGAACGTGGGAAGTATATAAAGACAATAGGTATTTTGATCTTAAGCTGAGATATTTTTTCGAACTTGACAGAGACATAAACCGACCACTGGTCTTTTGGGGTGCCGGCAGAAATGGAAAAGACCTAGTGAAAAAAGCATTGTCCTATGAAGCAAAAATGCATTGGGTATGTGATAATGAACAAAAGGTAGGTAAAGATATCTATGACATTAAAATGGAACATTTTGACGTGATTCCATTATTAGATCAACCACAGATAATAATTGCTATCGCAGGACCTAAACAAAAAAAAGAGGTAGTAAAAACTTTAAACAGATGGGGTAAAAAGCCCATTGATGATTATTGGTTTTTTCTATAATTGCACTTATCCTTAAAAAAGAAATTCCCATCATAATTAATAGCGCATTAGTAGTTAATCATACATTCAGAAGTAGATTTGGGCTTTATTCCAATTTATGAAAAGAGCCCTTGTCAAATTTAGAAATAGTCCACTTAGAGATTATATCAAACGGCATCAAAAATATGGGCCTATATTATTTTTTATTGCAGGATTTATATTTGATACGCTTACATTAGGTCGTATAGATGGGTGGTATGTTCTGATTGTTTTAAGCCTTTACATGCTGTCGCTTACTGTTACACTATTCGCTTACAACTTAGTAGATGATGAAAAGTGGAAGGACTCGATATTAGATCGCTACAAAGACTATTTTCCGTCTTTCATTCAGTTTTTATTTGGAGGTCTTTCTAGTGCCTATGTCATTTATTTTTCAAGAAGCGTTTCTCTATCAAGGTCAGCTTCCTTTTTTGTGATCCTTCTAATTTTGTTTCTTGCCAATGAAATACTTAAAAGAAGAATATCTAATAAATATTTGCAGTTCAGCCTCTATTCATTTATCTCTTTTACATTTTTCTCGTTCATGATGCCTGTTTTTATACGAGAAATGAACAACAATATATTTATCTTATCAGGTGTCATTAGCTTGACTTCATCGCTATTGCTCATTATTACAATTTATAAGGCTAGTCCTAGTACTCGCCTGGAGATTCATCTGGGCAGAATCATTGGTCTTGTATTCATTATTTATGCTTTTATCAGCACCTTCTATTATTTTAAGCTGATACCTCCAGTGCCTTTAGCTTTAGAAAGTGGCATTGTAGCACATGATGTAAGACTAGAAAATGGCAAGTATACAGTTACTTATGAAGCAGATGAATCCATTGTATTTTGGAGAAAACACAGATTGGAATTTATTCATAATCCGAAAGATAATGTTTATGTGTTTTCATCCATTTTCGCTCCTACTTATTTACAAAAATCAATATTTCATCGATGGAAATGGTACAACAAGAAAATAGAAAAGTGGGAAATTGTCGAGGATATCGGTTATGAAATTACAGGCGGTCGAGATGGTGGTTACCGTGGTTACACTTACAAAAGCAATGTGAAATCAGGGTTGTGGAAAGTTGAAGTGATTACTGATGAAGAAATGATTTTAGGAGTTATAGATTTTGAAATTGTTATCAGCACTACCCTGCTACCAAAAATGCTTGTAGAAAAGGTGTTTTAATTATCAATAGACAGGATTTACCAGAAGTTAGTCTAGTGCAAATAAAAGATTGTAATAATCCTAAAGGCATGCTCAATTAATATACCACTCCGTTGCAATTATTGGCATTTGGTCTAATTTTGTTCTTCAATTTTTGAAACATGACAGAAGCCTCAGAATCACTGAATTTTATAGAACAAATTATAGAAGAAGACTTAGCCAATGGTCTATACAAAGATAAGCTGCGCTTTCGTTTTCCTCCTGAGCCTAATGGCTATTTACATATTGGTCATGCAGCTTCCATTTGTTTAAACTTTGGACTAGGAAAGCGCTATAACGCGCCAGTAAATCTACGTTTTGATGATACCAATCCTGCCAAGGAAGAACAGGAGTATGTAGATGCCATTAAGAATGATATTGAGTGGCTAGGCTTCCAATGGGCAACTGAATGTTACTCTTCTGATTATTTTCAACAGCTTTATGACTGGGCAGTCGAGTTGATTAAAAAAGATAAGGCGTATGTTGATGGACAATCGTCAGAGGCAATTGCAGAGCAAAAAGGTACCCCTACTACCCCTGGAGTAGCTAGCCCCCATAGAAACCAAAGTGTAGAAGAGAATCTAGAGATTTTCGAAAAAATGAAAAATGGTGAGTTCGAAGCAGGACGGTATGTATTGAGGGCTAAGATAGATATGGCCTCACCTAACATGCTCATGCGAGATCCACTGCTTTATCGTATCATAAACAAAGAGCATCATAGAACTGGCGGTGATTGGTGCATTTACCCGATGTATGATTGGGCACATGGAGAATCTGATTATATAGAACAGGTATCACATTCTATATGCACACTAGAGTTTAAGTCACACCGCGAGCTGTATGACTGGTTTTTAAATCAGATTTATGATGAAGCTAAACTTAGACCTAAGCAACGCGAATTTGCTAGGCGTAACTTGAGTTACACGGTCATGAGTAAGCGTAAATTGCTTCAGTTGGTACAGAGCGGGACTGTTACTGGTTGGGATGATCCGCGGATGCCTACCATTTCAGGACTAAGACGTAGAGGTTATACTCCTGAGTCTATTAGAAAATTCAGTGAAGTTTCGGGCATCACTAAACGTGATAGCGTTACTGACGTATCATTATTAGAATTTTGTATCAGAGAAGACCTTAACAAAAGCGCCACCCGAGTGATGGGTGTTGTTGATCCGGTAAAACTGGTGATCACCAACTACCCTGAAGGCAAGGAAGAAATACTGATTGCAGAAAATAACCCTGAGGATGATAATTCAGGTACGCATGAAGTTCCCTTTTCTCGGGAGCTGTATATTGAACGAGAAGATTTTAAAGAAGAGGCAGGCAATAAGTTCTTCAGACTGACTTTGGGTAATGAAGTGCGATTAAAAAGCGCTTATATCATCAAAGGTGAGTCCGTTATTAAAGATGATAATGGAAATATTATAGAAATTCATTGTTCTGCTGATCTAGATTCAAGGTCTGGCAGTGGCACTGAGGCCAGTACACGAAAGGTAAAAGGCACCTTACACTGGGTTTCTATAAAGCATGCTATAAAAGCAGAAGTTCGTGAGTATGACAGGCTGTTTCTAGATGAAGCGCCAGACGCACACGAAGACAAGGACTTTATGGAGTTTGTAAATCCGGATTCTCTAAAAATTATCAAAGAAGCCTATGTCGAGCCATTCTTAGCAGAGG
>CAYGNU010000166.1:0-1012 GCA_964351175.1 uncultured Roseivirgaceae bacterium
AAATAAAATACCGATTATTTAGCTTAATAGTACTGATCTTTCAAATAATTTGGGAAAATCTGAATATGCCTCTTTTTGGCTTTTCTATATATTTTCTCTCTTAGTTCATCGATATTTATCCTTTCTTCTGCTGAAACAAAAACCACATCCTTATCATGGTCTTCTAGTTGTTTATAAAATGCATTAATTCCAGCTAAAAGTTCATCAGCATTTTCTTCTTTCTTTAAAAGATCAACTTTATTGAATATATATATAGTCGGTTTATCAGAAGCTCCGATATCTTTTAATGTCTCTCTAACAACCTCTATGTGATCTTCATAAGCCACGTGTGCTACATCCACCACATGTAATAAAACATCCGCTTCTTTAACTTCAGCTAAAGTAGACTTAAATGATTCAATCAGGTGATGAGGTAATTTTCTTATGAATCCTACAGTATCAGAAAGGAGGAAAGGAATCATGTTAAATACTACCTTTCTCACAGTGGCATCAACTGTAGCAAAAAGCTTATCCTCTGCTTTTACATTACTTTTTGATAATAAAGTCATTAAGGTAGATTTTCCTGCATTTGTGTAACCCACCAAGGCAATTCTCACTACATTACCTCTAGATTTTCTCTGGACAGCATTCTGCTTCTCTATCTTTTCTAGCTTTCCTTTTAAAACCGATATTTGATTTCGAATATTTCTTTTATCAGTTTCTATCTCCTTCTCTCCAGCTCCACCACGGGTACCTGTCCCTCCTCTTTGTCTCTCTAAGTGAGTCCACATATTAGTTAAACGAGGTAATAAATATTGATTTCTAGCTAGTTCAACTTGAGTTTTAGCTTGTGCTGTTTGAGCTCTTAACAGGAAAATATCTAGTATCAATAAACTCCTGTCGTATACTTTGATTTCCAATTCTTTCTCCAAGTTTCTTAACTGAGATGGTGAAAGGTCATCATCAAAAATGACCACTCCAACTTCCTTATCAATTTTGAAAGCTTTTATCTCTTCTAATTTTCCTTTACCAA
>CAYGNU010000166.1:1022-8745 GCA_964351175.1 uncultured Roseivirgaceae bacterium
AATATCAGGTCTATCTAGCTTCTGCTTAAAAATTTTAACTGTTTTGATACCAGCAGTTTTAGCAAGAAATTCAAGCTCAGTAAGATGTTCATCCACAATGCCTTCATTGGTTTGCTTCTCGCTTACTGAAACTAATATTGCTTTTTCCTTTTTTAATTTTGTTTTATGGGTATTCTTCATAAAATACAATACATTCAAGGTAATTTACATGTAATATTTACCCCCAACTTAACACTTGACAGGTTACTTTTTTATAAATTTGTCAATTAAACAAAAGTTGGTGTTGATAATTTTCACTCTGCAAAGATGTTTGAAGTTATCCACAATCCATCTTAAATAATTTAAAACATTAGAGTTGGCCTTTATGAAAATTGCAATTGTTTTAAATACCTCATGGAACGTTTATAATTTTAGAATGGGGTTAATCAAAGCCTTGCAGGAAGAAAATCATCAAGTGGTAGTAATTGCTCCTAGAGATGAGTATTCGGATAAAATTATTGCACAAGGATGTGAATTCCATGAATTAACGATGGATAGTCGAGGGGCCAATGCTATCAAAGATCTTGGGTTAATATTTGAATTGATCAAAATTTATAAGTTAGTCAAACCTGATGTGGCCCTACACTATACAATCAAACCCAATATTTATGGTTCAATTGCTTGCAGGTGGCTCAATATACCCGCTGTAAATAATGTATGCGGACTTGGAACAGTTTTTCTTAAAAAGAATTTTGTTTCAAAAATTGCAGCATGGATGTACAAAATAAGCTTCAAGTATCCAAAAAAGGTGTTTTTTCAGAATAATAATGACAAACGACTTTTTATTAAAAATGGACTTGTCGATAAAAAAATAGCCGATATACTTCCTGGCTCAGGCATTGATCTTAAAAGATTTGTTCAAACAGATTTTAAAAGGAACGATAAATTTACATTCCTACTGATATCAAGATTAATCCATGACAAAGGAATTCTTGAATATATAGAGGCAATTAGGCTTCTTAAAATAAAAGGCTTGGATGCAAAATTTCAAATATTAGGCCCTAAAGATGTGGAGCATAAAAGAGGTATTAAAGAGGAAATTGTGAATGAGTGGATTTCTTCAAATACTATCGAATATCTAGGGACAACGGAAGATGTTAGAGGATATATTAATAATGCCGATTGCGTGGTTTTACCTTCTTACAGAGAGGGAACACCAAAAAGTCTCTTAGAAGCAGCTAGTTCAGGTAAACCAATAGTAACCACTGATGTGCCTGGTTGCAGAGATGTTGTGGATGATAAGATCAATGGGTTTCTTTGTAAAATGAAAGACCCTCAAGATCTGGCAAATAAGTTAGAGGCCATGAGTTTTTTAAACGATGATGAATTAAAAAACCTTGGAATTAATGGACGTAAGAAAGTTGAGAATCAATTTGATGAGCAGATCGTAATTAAAAAATATCTCAATACTATCCAAGATTTATTATCCTAAAAATTTTTCTACCAAGGTTAGTCGTACTACTTTAGTATATCACTGCATCGCTGCAGATAGTAGACACATATTTTTTAGACTATATTATGCTAAATAATTGGTTGAAAATAACCACAATCGCGCTTTTGCTTTCTGCATGTAGTTCCTATAAGCAAAACATTCTATTTAAATCTGAGGAGTTAAAAGGTCCTGAGCTAGAGCAACTGGCTGTTGGGAATAATAGAATCATTGAAATTGGAGATTACCTGACGATAGAAGTGTTTACTAAAAATGGTGAAAAAATCATTGACCCAGATTTTGAACTTGCTAGCACTAACATTAATGCTGAAAGGCTAAGGCCTAAGCTTAAATATTTGGTTAGAAATGATGGGTTTTTAAAAGCCCCAATGGTAGGAGAAGTAGAGTTAAAAGGAAAAACCTTGCACGAAGCCGAGCAAATTCTTCAGGTGAAATACGAAATGTTTTATAAAAGCTCTTTTGTTAATATAAATTTCTTAAATAAAAGAGTTGTCGTTTTAGGCTCAACTGGAGGAAAAGTAATCCCTCTAGAAAATGAAAATACAACACTTGTTGAAATAATAGCCCTGAGTGGTGGGATTGACAATTTTGGAAAAGGAAGTAATATTCGTGTTCTAAGAGATAATTCCGCATTTTTAGTGAACCTCACTACTATTGAAGGGTACCAAGCGGGTAACATAATAATGGAGCCTGGCGATGTAATCTACATTGAACCAGTAAGACGGCCGTTTTCAGAGTTTATTCGTGAAAATGGACAAGTTATATCAATATTCACAAGTTTACTTTCTTTGGTTGCAGTTTTAATAAGTGTTAGGTAACATGGATAACAACAGCAATACATCTAATTATGAGGGAATAGATATTGATAAAGGGCTTAATGTTCTGAGAAAGAGTATTTTGTGGATTGTTCTTATTTTTTTCGCAACCAATATTACAGCCTACCTTATTATAAGATGGACAAAGCCATTGTTCGAATCGAGCTCTGAATTAAAGCTAGACGTTGAAACTAATGCTTCAGAGTTAGGTTTGACCACCCTTGGTGAAAATCAAAACTTAAATATTATTTCTGGTGAAATAGAACTCATTCGCTCAAAATTATTCTTTAATAAAGTTATTGAGAATTTTGACTTGGACGTTTCATATTACACAGTTGGGAATGTATTAGATGATGAAAAATACAAAACCTCTCCTTTCATTGTAGAATATACTTTAAAGAACAATTCTCTGTTAGATAAAAAAATCTATGTTGAATTTGTAGATGAAAAGTCTTACAAAATAAGCTTTAATGGTAAGCAAGGAGAAGGTGAAGTATATCAATTCGGTCAACCAGTAATGACTGATGATATTGAGTTCGTACTTTTAACTAGTGAATATTTAGATTCTAAAGAATTTAGCCTTCATTATTTTGTAATAAACAGTAATGATGCACTGATAAAATATTTGGAGAATAATCTTACCGTGGTTCCTCTAAACCTCAACGCTAATACAATTAAAATTACTTTACAAGATTATAACGCGCTAAAAGCTCGTGATCTAGTAAATGCTATTGACAGTATTTACTTATCCTATAGTCAGGAAGAAAAAAATAAAGAAAATATACAAAAAATCAATTGGCTGAATAATGAGTTAAAAACCATAGAAACTCAATTAGAAGGATTTGAGAGCTATTTTGAGAATTTCACAATAGAGAATAGAACCAACAACTTGGATGCAGATTTAGAACGTACTATCAATTTTATAAATGAAATAGACTCACAGCGATATGAAATTACTAAAAGATCGGCTAGTGCCAAAGCTGTTTTGAAAAGTCTTGAAAGCGATATGTTGGAAGTCATTGATGAAATAAATCCAAATCAGTTTCCAAAATTCATTTCCGAATCGATTGAGAATTTAATCATACTTTCTGCAGAAAGGGATAAACTTAAACTTTCATATACTGAATCAACATTTGCACTTACTAGCAAAGAACAGGAAATCATTGGTTTAAGAAATAATCTAATCAGTCAAATAAAGTCCCTGATAGGTAAGTATGATAAGGATACAAAAGATCTGCAAATTCAGAAAGCTAGGCTCCAAAAGGATTTTATAGCGCTTCCTGGTAAAAGCACCGAATTCAACAAAAATCAGCGGTATTTTGAATTGTATGAAGAGTTTTATCTGTCTCTAATGCAAAGTAAGGCTGAGTATCAAATTGCACAGGCAGGTACTACAACGCAGTTTAAAATTTTATCAAATGCAACTTTAGGTACACAACCCATATCACCAGACAAACTTATTATTCATGGTATAGGCATAGTAGCTGGATTAGTTTTCAGTTTCTTTTTTGTAGGGATAAGATACCTTCTTCACAATAAGATTTCAACTTTACAAGAACTTGAAAGATTGTCACAAGCACCAATTCTTGGACATGTTCCAGAAGAAAAGGGGAAACTTGAAAATACAACCTTAATTGTTGATAATAAACCGAAGTCTGCTGTAAGTGAATCACTAAGATCAATTAGAACAAATATTGATTTTATGATTCCTAAAACACCTCAGAAGGTAATTTCCGTTACCTCAACGATTGGAGGAGAAGGCAAGACTTTTGTTGCAGTCAACTTAGGAGCCATAATAGCATTATCTAAGAAAAAGGTTATTGTATTAGATTTAGATATGCGCAAACCAAGAGTACATATGTCATTTGGGAATGAAAACCCCAATCAAGGTATGAGTACCATACTGATAAATAAACATAGCTATTCAGAGTGTATCATTAAATCTAGAGTTGAAAATTTGGATTATATAAGTGCTGGGCCCACTCCTCCAAATCCTTCAGAATTACTTCTCAATGGAGAATTTGATACATTATTGATGAAGCTTAAAACAGAATATGATGTTATTATTTTGGATACTCCTCCTGTTGGTTTAGTAACAGATGGCATACTAGCCATGAAAAAGGCTGATCTAGCCATTTATATCGTAAGGGCCAATTATTCTCAAACAGCTTTTATTAAAACTTTAAACAGGTTGATTTCTGTTAATCAGTTTAAGAATCTAGCTGTCGTGCTAAATGCACTTCCATTGCTGCGTTCTAGCAATTATGGGTATGGTTATGGGTACTACGATGAAAAGCCCGCCAAAAGTCCATCCTTGATTAAGAAATTGATCAAAAAGTAGTGTTTAATATTTTCAAAAAGAAACAATCGCCATTTCCAGTATTAGGAGTTGATCTACACTCACACTTAATTCCAGGTGTTGATGATGGGGTTCAATCATTTGAAGAGTCATTAGACTTATTAAAAAAATTTGAAACTCTTGGATACAAAAAGGTAATAACATCACCCCACATTATGAGTGACTTTTATAATAATAAAGAGTCTGACCTCAAGAAAATTCATCATTCCTTAAATGCTAAAATTCAAGAAACCCGAATTAACATCTCATTAGAACTAGCTGCTGAGTACTATCTTGATGACCATTTAATAAATCGGATCTCTGATAAGGATGATGAGTTCTTGACCTTTGGCAATAACTATATGTTATTCGAGACATCATTTATGAATGAGCCTTTATAGTTAAAGGAGTTTATTTTCAAAGCAAAATCAAGGGGAATTAATCCTGTTTTGGCTCATCCTGAAAGATATTCATATCTTCAAAACAATGACGCTTTGTTGGAGGATTTGATTAACAGAGAAGTCCTTTTTCAAATCAACATTAATTCTCTAGCCGGGTATTATTCAAAACAAGTCAAGTTATTTGCTCAGAAATTAATCGATGCAAAAGTTGTGCATTTTATAGGTAGTGACTGCCACAACCTTAAACACTTTGAAGTACTTAAGGCCGCAAGGGAAACAAAATACTTTAGAAAGGCATTAGAATTACCCCTACTAAATTACCAACTATGATTTTTGTAACTGGAGCTAATGGACTTTTAGGTAGTCACATTTGTAAAAAACTGATAGATGAAGGTTATAAAGTTAAGGCCCTTATTAGAAAAGATAGTAATACTTTCTTATTAGGAGAGTATCTGAACAAACTTGAGATAATAAATGGTGACATACTTAATCCAGAGTCGTTTGCCAATGAACTTAACAATGTTACTGCGATTATACATTGTGCCGCAATTGTCTCTTTTCATCAATCAGACAAAGATTTGATGAATAAAGTAAATGTTGAAGGGACTGCCAATATGGTCAACTTAGCACTTGATAAAAAGATTGAATATTTTATTCAAATAAGTTCTGTCGCAGCACTAGGAAGACTCACAGGTTCCGGAATAGTCACAGAAGAAAATAAATGGCAAGATTCTATATGGAACAGTAACTATGCTACATCCAAATATTTTGCTGAGCTTGAAGTCTGGCGCGGTATTGAGGAAGGACTGCCAGCTGTTATGATCAACCCATCAGTAATCTTGGCTCCGGGAGTTGGTGCCAAAAGCAGCAGTCAATTATTTACTTATGTATGGAAGGAGAATATTTTCTATCCTGCTGGTAAAGTTAACTATGTTGACGTTAGGGATGTATGCCAAGCAATTACTCAATGTTTGAAATTGAAGAAAACAAAGGAGCGCTATATTGTCAATGGAGGTATAACTACGTATAAAAATCTCTTTGACCTGATTGGGAAGAGCTTTAATAAGAAACCTCCATTTATTGAAACTAATCAACTATTGATTAAAGTGGGAATGTTCCTCGATAAATTAAGATCCATCTTTACTGGCACCAAAACAATTATCACAACAGAAACAGCTCGTCTTACACAAAGTGAGATTTATTTTGACAATACAAAAATCAAAAAAGAATTAAACCTTAGCTTTGTGGACTTATCAGATTCTATAGAATGGAGCTGCTCAAAGATTAATGAGCAAAAATCAAAACTTTACACGTAATGAAGTATAAATGAAAATAAATTTTCGTTATATTCATTAAACTTTCTCTATACGCTCAATGGCTAAAAACTTCAAAAAGAAAAAAGAAGTAGACGAACTAATCAAGCGCTTCGAAGAACATCAAAAAAACAAGGCCAGTCACTTTTTCGAACTAGATGGATTTGAAAACATAATTGCTCATTATCAGGATAATGGCAAATATGGACAAGCTTTAACTGCCGCTAATATGGCTGAAGAGCAGTATCCTTTTTCCACAGAACTTTTGATCATTAAAGCTCAAATCCTGAGCAATATGGAAAAATTCGATGACGCTTTGGAACAGCTAAATAAAGCAGAGTCTTACCAACCTAATGATGGTGAAATCCATCTCATGAAAGGATCCATTCTATCGTTGATAGGTGATTATGAAGAAGCTATTGAAAGCTACCAACAAGCTTTGATTTTTGCTGAAGAAAAGGATGAGGCATATTATAGCTTAGGATTAGTTCATCAAAGTATGGAGCAATTTGATGAAGCTATTGAAGCATACAAAAAAGCTATCGAAGAAAACATTTACCATGATGGTGCACTGTATGAACTGGCTTATTGCCTTGATGTATGTGGTGAATTGGAAAGCAGTATTGCCTATTATAAGCAATTCATAGATGCAGATCCATACTCCCAAGCTGCATGGTATAATCTTGGAATTGTATATAACAAATTAGGGCAATACACAGAAGCTATCTCTGCCTACGAATACGCAATAGCTATTGAGGAGAATTTTGCATCTGCCTATTACAACATGGGGAATACATTCCTTCAAATGAAGGAATACAGTAAGGCTCTGGACAGCTATAAGTCTACCACAGATATCGAGGGACCAAGTGCCGAGGTGTACTGCCAGATGGCTGCCACATATGACGGTATGGGACAGCATGAACTTGGCTTGAAATACTTTCAAAAAGCCACCAAACTAGACAACCTTTATGATGAAGCATGGTTTGGTGCGGGAAAATGCCTTGAAAAGCAACAGAAATGGTATCAATCACTTCATTTTTTCAATAAGGCGCTAAAGCTCGATTATGAAAATCCAATTTATTGGAAATCTGTAGCTAAGGCGGAATTTAATATTGGAAACATAGTTTCAAGCATAGACGCTTATCAAGAAGCCAGCATGTTGAGTCCTGAAGATAAAGAAGTTTGGCTAGATTGGTCATTTATTTATTATGATCAAGGTGAATATGAAAAAGCTATAGACCTGATGATCAATGGCTTAGAGGAACTACCTGATGAATCAGACTACTTTTATAGAATCACTGCGTACTTGATAGCAGCAGGTAAATACAAGGAAGCCTTTAATTATTTAGAAAATGCTCTAATTTTGG
>CAYGNU010000167.1:0-8733 GCA_964351175.1 uncultured Roseivirgaceae bacterium
TTTCGCCATTTAAAATTTAAAAAATCGATTGAATGAATTTTAATAAAATCAATAACATAGGAGGCTGGTTAGTATTTGGTATCAGTGCGTTGGTTTATCTAATTACCGCTGAAGAGACAGCCAGTTACTGGGATTGTGGGGAGTTTATTGCGGTTTCTTACAAATTAATGGTCCCACACCCACCAGGAGCACCTTTTTTCCTATTATTAGGACGTATTTTTTCATTCTTCGCTTTTGGTGATCTTACGCAAGTAGCTTATTGGATCAACATGATCAGTGTGCTATCTAGTGCCTTTACCATCCTTTTCCTTTTCTGGACGATCTCTATGCTTTCAAGAAAGCTGTTGAAAATAGGTTCTGTTGAAGAAATAGACATAACCCAAGCTATCATGATCTTAGGCGCTTCAGCCGTTGGCGCGCTAGCATATACATTCTCCGATTCATTCTGGTTCTCAGCAGTTGAGGCTGAGGTATATGCCTTATCATCGTTCTTTACAGCTTTTGTGGTTTGGGCTATTTTGAAATGGGAGTTAATGGAAGATGAAAGCAGAGCCAACCGATGGTTAATCTTAATTGCCTATATGATGGGTCTCTCTATTGGAGTACACCTTTTGAATCTTGTTACCATTCCTGCACTAGGCCTGATTTACTATTTCAAAAAGTATAAAGAACCAACTACATGGGGCATCATTGCTACTATGGCAATTAGCGGGTTCATCGTCATCCTGATTAATAATATTATAATTCCTGGCCTCCCATCTCTAGCGGGAAGCTTTGAAATCTTTTTTGTAAACACGCTGGGTTTACCGTTTGGTTCTGGAGCTATTTTTATTGGAGCTTTAATCATCGGAGCCCTAGTATGGGGGATAATGTATTCCATTAAAAAACAGAATGTCATTCTAAACACCAGCCTCGTAGGATTAGCATTTATCCTTATTGGCTATTCTTCTTATGCGCTTGTTGTTATCAGGTCTAATTACAATACGCCTATCAACGAGAACGATCCATCAGATGTGATGTCTTTTGTGAAGTATCTGAAAAGGGAGCAATATGGCAGTAGACCATTATTACATGGCCAATATTTCACAGCTCAACCAATTGATACGAAAGAAGGGGCTCCCTCTTATGTAAAAGGCAAAGACAAATACGAAATTGAAGAACGATCAAGAAGCTATGTTTATGATCCTTCTCAAACCACTATACTACCAAGAATGTATAGCAGTGCCCCTCAACATGTTCAGCGTTATAAAGAGGTAACAGGTCTGAGAGATGGCGAAAAACCTGGTTTTGGAGATAATATCATGTTCATGTTCAAGCACCAGATGGGGTGGATGTATATGCGTTATTTCTTGTGGAATTTTGCGGGTCGTGAGAGTGATATTCAGGATGCTGACTGGCTGAGCCCAATAGGAGCTATGGAAAAAGTACCTTCTAAGCTGGCGAATAATGCTGGAAGGAATAACTTTTTCATGATTCCACTGATATTGGGTATTGTGGGTATGTTCTTCCAATACTCAAAAAGCAAAAGAGAATTTGCCGTTGTTGGTATGCTTTTCTTCCTTACAGGATTAGCACTTATTCTCTACCTGAATTCACCACCTATAGAGCCTCGAGAAAGAGATTATATCTATGTGGGTTCTTACTATGCATTTGCCATCTGGATAGGGTTTGCTGTACTTGCTTTAGGTGAGTTAATAGGAAGGATTAGTTCTAAAAAAATGGGAGCTGTTATTGCCACAGTCATCTGCTTTACAGCACCAGCTATCATGGCACAGCAAGGTTGGGACGACCACAATAGAAGTAACAGATTCTTTTCAGTTGATTCTGCGAAAAACTTCTTGGCATCTTTAGCGCCAAATGCCATTTTATATACGGGAGGTGATAATGATACTTTCCCGCTATGGTACTCACAAGATGTGGAAGGTTTTAGAACAGACACAAGGGTAACCGTTTTAAGTTACTACAATACTGACTGGTACATAGGTCAAATGATGCGTCAGGTATATGAATCAGAACCTTTCCCATTCACCCTAACTTTAGAGAATTACAAGCAAGGTGGACTCAATGATTACCTTCCTTATGAAGACTTGGGAGTAAAAGTTTTGGATGTAAATCAGTTTTTGAACTTGCTCAAGAATAACGATAAGCGACTTAGATTATATCCTTCTAGTAATGTAGTACCGAGCAGAACATTCTCAATAAAAGTAGATAAAGATCATGTGAGGAGCTTGGGCATTATTCCTGATGGCATGGATAGTTTATTGGTTGACAATATGGTATTCAGCTTAAAGAAAGGTAAAAATGCACTTGAGAAGAAAGATTTGGCAATATTAGACAACATTGCAACTGCCAATTGGGAAAGACCAATCTACTTGAACAATACTTCCATGCAGCAGGTTAATTTCGACTTAAGTCAATGGGCAATTCAAGAAGGTAATGCTTTCAGAATATTGCCTATTAAGAACCCAAATCCTCAAGATGACTTTGTAGATACAGAGATCATGTATGATAACTTGATGAATAACTTCTTCTACCGTGAACTAGATAATCCGAATGTTTATTATACAGAAGATTATAGAAATTTTGTTCTAAATCACAGAAGTAGTTTCAACACGTTAGCACAGGCTTTGTTAGATAAAGGGGATAAGGAAAGAGCAAGAAAAGCATTGCTTTTCAGCTTAGAGCGTATGCCTGATGTAGCTATCAACTTCGATTATACTACAGCTAGAACAGTTGCCTTATTATATACAGTTGATGCTAATGATAAGGCCAAAGAAGTTGCGCAAACTTTGGGAGATCGTTCACTCGAAATGCTTGATTACTTAATAGAAAGTGGCAATGGAAGCATGGGATATGAGATACAAGTGAATCTGGTAATACTAGCAGAGCTTCAAAGGACACTGTATAGAAATGGTGAAGATGAGCTCGCAAAGAAATATGAAGATGCCTATGATGCTGGAGTTGGAAAAATTCAATTGAACAGAGGCAACTTCTAAAGACAAATAGTAGGATATTGAACTTCTCTGTGTTTATCCGGATTCACTCTATGATTAATTAAAACCGTAAAGCTAACAGAGCAACACAGAGAGGTTTTCTAATACAATTAGAGCCTAGTTTAGTGCGAGATAAAATAATTTAAAACACCCCTATGGTCCCCTCGAGGGGACATTCTTTTTTAACTAGTAATTGGAATTAATTTGTTGCGTTGAACATAAAATATTCCTCCCTTGAGGGAGGTAAGGTGGGTGTCATTACTATTAAGTCTCAGAAATCATTAATCTTTTAAAAGGCTATCCATTGGCTTTCTTATTGTCCTATTTCGGAACTTGTACTGATTGTACAGGCTTCTTTTTTCTATTAGCCAGATACACTCCAAAAATGATCGCTGCCATTCCTAAATAATGACCAAGGAAAAGTTGTTCGCCATCCAGAATACCCCAGATAACAGCCACAATTGGTATCAGGTAAGTAACAGAACTAGTAAAAATTGGGGTGGTCATTTTAACCAACTGATTAAAAAGTATGAGTGCAATAGCTGTACCCATGACGCCAAGTAATACAATTGCACCTAACGAGAAATATGCACCTTCTGCAGATGACAGTTTATCAACAAAAGGAGTCATAAAAAAAAGATAAACAATACCCAAAGGCCCAACAAGAGCAAGAGAAATACTTGTAATAGTTCTGGCGTTAAGATCTGGTATTTTATATTTTATTAAATTTAAATTGGCGCCATAAAATATAGTAGCTAATACAACTAAAAGTGCATAGTAATTCAATGCACTAACGTCACCCCCAGTACCTGCTAATATTAAAACGACTGTACCTCCAAACCCAATGATTAACCCAAGTACTGTTCTAGGTGTGAATTTTTGACTGAAAAATAAGCTTCCAATAATCATAGTAAACAAAGGAGTCAACGCATTTAATATCCCCGCTACTGAACTTGGTATTTGTGTTTGCGCCTTTGCAAATAAAAAAGCGGGTATAAAGCTTCCAAAAAAACCGACACATAAGAGTAAAAACCAATCCTTCTTTTGAACCTTCTTCACACCATGAATGGCAATAGGCAATAAAAAAACTGAGGCTGCCACAATTCTGATTGCCCCCACCTCTCCGGCACTGAACACGTCAAGGCCTCTTTTAATCAAAATAAAAGAACTCCCCCAGATAAGCGATAGCACGACCATCAATACCCAAGCCAAAGCACCTGTTTGCTTAGTCATAATTACAATAAAAGTAGATGAATGCAGTCGTTATACTGCCGCGTAAACTTCCTGAAAATTTTCTTTAATATCTTGAAGTACCTCAACAATTTCTGCATGACTATCAAGTGTAACCAGCTTCATACGATAAGGTTTAAAATTGGGCAACCCTCTAAAGTAATTAGTATAGTGTCTGCGCATTTCAAAGAGGCCTTGCTTTTCACCTTTCCATTGTACCGAAAAGTCAAGATGCTTTCTCGTAACTTCTATTCTATCATTGAGAGTAGGTTCATCAAGTTTTTCCCCTGTGGCTAGGAAATGCTTGATCTCATTAAAAATCCATGGATATCCGATGGCAGCGCGGCCAATCATAATACCATCCACTTCATATTTATTTTTGTATTCTAAAGCTTTCTCCGGAGAATCAATGTCACCGTTACCGAATATTGGAATATGGATATCAGGGTGATTTTTTACTTCTGCTATTTTTGTCCAATCGGCTTCACCTTTATACATCTGCTGGCGAGTTCGGCCATGAATGGTTAAAGCTTGTATACCTACATCTTGTAATCTTTTGGCCACCTCCACAATACGGATGGTACTATCATCCCAACCCAATCGAGTTTTAACAGTAACAGGCAAACTTACCTGTTTCACTATCTCCTCGGTCATTTTCTGCATCTTGGGGATATCGAGTAAGATGCCAGCACCAGCGCCTTTACAAGCTACTTTTTTAACTGGGCATCCATAATTAATATCAATCAACTCAGGCTGAGCTTCTTCTGCAATAGAAGCCGCCTCACGCATTGACTCAATTTTATCTCCAAAAATCTGAATGCCGATAGGGCGCTCGTAATCGTAAATATCAAGCTTCTGTACACTTTTAGCAGCATCACGGATTAAACCTTCAGCCGAAATAAACTCCGTGTACATTAGGTCAGCGCCATTTTCTTTACAGACGGCACGAAAAGGGGGGTCGCTAACATCCTCCATAGGTGCCAGTAACAGTGGAAATTCACCAACCTCAATATTTCCGATTTTTACCATCTTGTTATTACTTATTTTAGTCCCCTTTAAAATAAACCGTAAATTTAGATCAAATTATGGACATAATTAAAAGTGAGGTAGAATTGCCAGGAGGAATGCAAGGTATTTTCAATGCTTTCATCCTCTTATTTATTGCGGTTATTGGTTTTATAATCATTGGTCCCATCATTGGTTTTTTAATAAGCATGCCATTCTATTCGGGTGATCTAATATCGCTTCAAAACACATTGGCAAATCCATCATCGAGTGAAGATGGCAAAACTATATTGTACTTTCTACAGGCTGGCTCTACATTGGGAATGGTCTTACTCCCCCTGATCTATATCAAAACTAAAATGGGCATATCAGTAAAAGCATTCTTTGCTAATCCACTGAGCATGATTGGTCTTGCTCTGGCTGGCATTATCACATTCACCTTTATGGGCTTCAATAGCATCATTATTGAGTGGAATACCAACATCAACTTTCCAGAGTTTATGAGCGGCTTCGAGCAGTGGGCAGCCGAGAAAGAGAAAATGGCAGCCGAATTAACTGGGTTCCTTGCTACATTTGATAGCAATGCTCAATTCATAGTAGCATTGTTCATCATGGCTGTTTTTCCGGCCATTGCTGAAGAGTTTGTTTTCAGAGGCCTGGTTCAAAACAGATTATCCAAAGGCATTGGAAATGCACATTGGGCCATATGGATAAGTGCCGCTTTATTTAGTGGCATACACATGCAATTCTTTGGCTTCTTTCCTAGAATGTTTTTAGGGGCTTTATTTGGCTATTTGTACCTATGGTCAGGAAATCTATTGATTCCGATTTTCGCGCATTTTGTTAATAATGCCTTTACACTTTGTATGATTTATTTCTACAGTGAGGAAATTGTTAACTACGATATTCAAAATAGCGACCCTCCCGAATTGTCTACTGTTTTAATATTCACTATTATTACTTCTGGTCTTATTATCTATTTTCGCAAACATTATAAATCTATAAACTCTCAAGATGGTGACATGGCAAAAAGTATATAGCGCTGAACAGTCTTACAGAGCAGAAATAGTTAAAGATGTATTAGAAGATGCTGCTATTAACGCAGTAATAATGAATAAAAAAGACTCATCATATAATAACTTCGGCACTCATGAAGTGCATGTATCTGCCGATGATGTTATGAAGGCATTGCAGATTATAAAAAATGACATCGATTTTAAGTAAGTATAATAATTTAACCCAACGAATAATTGCTGCCATAATAGGCGCATTGGTCATTGGCTTTGGTCTGTATTTTAGCGAGTGGCTATACTTTGTCATCTTCCTCGCTATATGCATGATTACTCAGCTTGAGTTTTACAAACTTGTAGGGCTAGACGGCATGTTGCCGCTCAAAACATTTGGTACATTCAGCGGTTTTAGCTTATTCGTAATCTCTTTCCTTATTGAAAGTGGGCATCTGGATCAAAAATTTTACTTCCTACTTTTTCCAATTACAGTATGTGTTTATCTCATTTATCTCTATAAGAAGAATGAGATAAAACCATTTAGAGGGATAGCTTTCACCTTTTTAGGTATCATATATGTAGCCATTCCATTCTCGCTATTAAATGTCATTGCTTTTAGTCTTGAGGAATATGCATTTGAACTCATATTAGGATCATTGCTCATTCTTTGGTCTAATGATACAGGGGCTTACTTTGCAGGCGTTCGTTATGGACGAAGGAAATTATTTGAAAGAGTATCTCCAAAAAAATCATGGGAAGGGAGTTTAGGCGGTTTTATACTAGCAATGGGTATGTCATACACGTTATCCCACTTTAGTGATTCATTAGCACCTTGGCAATGGTTTTCGATTGGGGTGATAATTGTGATATGTGGCACATATGGCGATCTTGTAGAGTCATTATTTAAAAGAAGTATTGAAATAAAAGATTCGGGGAGATTGATTCCCGGACACGGAGGATTTTTGGATAGGTTTGATGGACTTTTACTTGCGGCTCCATTCATTGCAGCATTCCTTAAAATCTTTTGAAAACTGCAAGAAGTTAGATTTATAATTACATAAATTTGCAATCGATTTAAACTACCAAAAAATTAGTATTTATGGGTTACATTGAACCTGCACCTTTGAAAGACGAGAAAAACCCTTTCGAGGCAATGATGTCAAGATTTCATATTGCTTCACAAATATTAGGGTTGGATGATGAAGTGTACAACGTACTAAAATCTCCCGCAAAACAAGTTATTGTTTCTTTACCTATAACTATGGATGATGGCTCCATCAGAGTGTTTGATGGTTATCGCGTAATTCACTCCAATATCCTTGGACCATCTAAAGGTGGTATCCGGTTTGACCCGGGTGTTAACCTTGATGAGGTAAAAGCACTTGCGGCCTGGATGACCTGGAAATGCGCTGTAGTTGATATTCCTTATGGCGGTGCCAAAGGTGGTATCAAGTGTAATCCAAGAGAGATGTCTGCTGGAGAAATCGAGCGATTGATGAGAAGTTATACTTTGTCGATGATCGAAATTTTCGGACCAGATAGAGATATACCTGCGCCTGATATGGGAACAGGACCAAGAGAGATGGCCTGGTTGATGGATGAGTACTCAAGAACACAAGGTATGACCATTAACTCTGTAGTTACTGGTAAGCCTTTAGTACTTGGTGGTTCTTTAGGAAGAACTGAAGCTACAGGACGTGGAGTAATGGTTTCTGCTTTAGCTGCGATGGAAAAATTGAAAATCAACCCATACAAAGCCACTTGTGCTGTTCAAGGGTTTGGTAACGTTGGTTCATTTGCTGCACTTTTATTAGCCGAACGCGGTGTTAAAGTTGTAGCCATAAGTGATCTTTCTGGCGCCTACCATAACAAAAATGGTATTGATATTAAAGCCGCCATTGACTATAGAAATGGAAACAACGGCACATTAGACGGATTTAGCGGAGCTGAAAAAATTGATAATGCAGAGCTATTAACTTTAGAAGTTGATGTGCTAGTACCTGCTGCTACTGAAGATGTAATTACATCGCAAAACGCTGATCAGATAAAAGCCAAATTAATTGTAGAAGGTGCCAATGGTCCTACTTCTGCTAAGGCTGATAACATCATCAATGATAAAGGTATTATGGTAACTCCTGATATTTTGGCGAATGCAGGTGGTGTAACAGTATCTTATTTTGAGTGGGTACAAAACAGACTAGGTTATAAGTGGACTGGTGAGCGTGTAAACAGAAGATCTGACAGGATTATGAAAGATGCTTTTGACAATGTTTACAGAACTTCTCAAGAGTATGATGTCTCTATGAGAATTGCAGCTTACATCGTGGCTATTGACAAAGTGGCTAAAACTTATAAATTTAGAGGCGGATTCTAAACCTAAAGAAAATCATATTTTGACTATACATAAAGAAGGTAGGTTATTATTATTGGTAATGCTTATTGTGTTGGCAACTATCAACATAGCACTATATCAAAGCTACGGTGGCGGTATGGTAGTA
>CAYGNU010000168.1:0-5467 GCA_964351175.1 uncultured Roseivirgaceae bacterium
ACGGTAACTGTACTACTCACACCCAATCCATCTGTTGCAGTTAATTTAACCGCAAATTTGCCCTCACTTGCAAATGTAAAAGTTGGATCTTTCTCAGTAGAAATGTTTCCCCCACCAAAATCCCACACAAAAGATAACGCCTCAGTAGAAAGATTTGTAAAATTTGTTATTCTAAAATCCTCAGGATCAGAAGCGTACGAAAAGTTTGCACTAGGCGGAATTTCATCAGGTATTGAGCCTGCACCAGGCAGTTCATCCTCAATACATCCATTGATTAACCCTATAGCAACCAAGCCAAAGAATAACATGGCTGCTTTATATATAGTATTGCTTATTAAATTTTTCATAGTCAAAATATTTTATGGGTTTTGCGTCATAAGACCACCGCTTAAATTAATTTCTCTAGCAGGAATTGGAAGGAGCAAAGCTCTTGCACTGTAGTCAGCATATCCCATATCTGCAGCATGAGCACTTAGTACCGCATCTGCAACTCCAAATCGCTGCAAATCAAAAAATCTTTGATTTTCAAAAGCAAATTCGACTCTTCTTTCTAACAATAGATCGTTTTTAGTAACTGTTGTCACCGGAGAAGTCAAACCAGCTCTATTTCTCACCTCTTGAAAAGACGCTATAGCTGCTCCGTTACTAGTTGACGGTGTACCACCCATGATGGCCTCTACGTGCATCAAAAGAATATCAGAATATCTGAGGATTATCCAGTCATTACCTGCATTTCGAGCATTTCCACCATAATCATTGGTCCAATCATTACCATCAGGCAAAAATTTAGCTACCTCGATTGAGCCCTGAACATTAGTTATACTAGTTGCCGTTCTGTTTCCGCCAAAAGCATTTAGATCTGCAATTAAATTATCATTAGGCATGTTAAGACCATCCTGAAATCCTTGACGAATGGCAGAAGTAAATTCTGAGGAAAAACCTTGACTTTCGAGTGGATCACCAGACTTGTATTGAATAGCAAAAATTATTTCATCATTCAGTTCAGAATAGAATACATCGTCAAAATTTGACATTAAAGAAAACCCTTCACCCATCACAGCCTCACATAATGCCTGAGCTCTTTGATAATCAGGAGTTGGCTGAGACAAAAGAACCTTTGCTAACATTCCTTGACCTGCTGCTTTCGAAGCTCTTGACTTATAAGTATTGTCTAAACCTTCTACCGCTACTTCCAAATCGGCAACTATTTGAGCATAAACAGTGGCAACATCAATTCTTGTAAAAAGTGTTTCTCTGTCATCGGGAATAGCCACCTCAGTAATTAATGGTACATCACCATACAATCTAACTAAATTGAAATAGGCATAGGCTCTTAAAAATTTAACCTCAGCAGTATATCTTGATACATTACTTTCATTAGCAACATCTATAAATGTCAAGATATTATTAGCTCTAAAAATGATATCATACATTGATGCCCAATAGTCTTCTGACTGCGTATTGACAGGATTAGTTAAATACCTGTGAAAATCTGCTCTTGAACCCTCAAGAGTTGCACTTCTCGTATTATCAGTACGGTGTTCCGTAAGAAGATATTCATATTGAATTCCTCTATTAACATCAGAATCATCGCTATCTGTAGCTTCATTGACACCTTGAATGGCATCATAAATTCCTATAATCCCTGACTGTACATCCTCATCAGATTGAAAGTAAGTATCTGCAGTTACTGCAGTCTCTGGTAAAGGATTTAAGAACTCTTCAACATCACAGGAGTAAAAAATACCGCCTGTTAATGCTATCATTATATATTTTATAAGTTTCATAGTCTCTTTCATTTTAAATTAAAAATCAACGTTTAGACCAAAAGTGAAAGTTCTAAAGATTGGCGTACCAGCTCTTTGTGACCCGTATTGTCTTGGATTATTATCATTATCAATATATTCCGGATTGAAACCGTTGTATTCGTCTGCAGTAATATATAATAGGTTCTGGCCTGAAGCATATACTCTTACGCCATTCAATCCAACCTTAGATATCAAATCTTTAGGTAGTCTATAGCCTATATTCACATTTCGTAAAGAGAAATATTTAGCATCCTGTACAACCTGATCTGTCAATACTTTTGGCTGTATAAAAGAGGTGTGCCCAACAACTCCATCATCAACCATTTGTTGAGGACTTGTTGTCGCACCTTGCCACCAGGTATAGAAATATTCGTCTCCGATATTTTTCACCTGTGCACCATAGCTACCCTGAATCATAAATGAAAGATCAAATCCCTTATAGCTAAAGTCATTGCTGATACTCCAGATCAAGTCAGGATAAGGATTTCCCAGAATAGTCTTATCAGCATCGGTGATAATTCCATCACCATTCAAGTCAACAACTATGGCATCTTGACCTTGTCCATTAATTGGAACAGAAGGTGTAGTTACATATTGATTAGGAATAGTTTTGCTTCTGTCGACAACATATCCATAGAATGATGAAATAGGGTTTCCAACCTCATTGATCCATTGAGAATTTCTACCAAAAGTATCCTCTAATAATGCGCCATTAGAATCACCAAAGGCTGTTAATTCATTTTGGTTGGTTGACGCGATAAACGTTGAATTCCATCTCAAATCTCCCTTCACAATGTTCTTCGATCTCAATTCAAATTCAATTCCACTATTTTTGACCTCACCCAAGTTTACAATAGCACTATTGAAACCAGTACCATAAGAAACCGGATTGAGTAGAAGTAGATTATCACTAACTCTCTGATAGTAATCAACAGATCCAGTAATTCTATTACCTAGCAGACCATAATCAACCCCTATAGTAAATTCTGATGACGCCTCCCATTGTAATAATGTGTTGGCAACGTTTCGAGGAGTAAACCCACCTACTGTATTACCTTCTACTATTGCGTTAGCACTGTTTAATAAAGCCAAGTATGGCCAAGTATTTACAATATCATCACCTACACTAAAGTTTTCAGCTCCTGTACGACCGTAACTTGCTCTCAACTTTGCAGTAGTTAGTATATTATTATTAACCAAGAAATCTTCGTTGTGCAAATTCCATCCTAATGATACTGCTGGGAAATTTCCCCATTTAGAATCTACACCAAATACAGAGCTACCATCTCGTCTGAAGGATGCATTGAATAAGTATTTTTCGTCATATGAGTAATTGACCCTTCCGAAGTATCCAATTTTTCTGCTAACTAATCTGTTTTCTACTTGCTGAGAAACTGAAGTAGCTCCTGCTAGATTCTTTAGAAGATCATTACTATATCCAGTTCCTACAACTTCATTATAATCAGTAATTCTTTCCTGAATAGTCAAACCAACCATGGTATTAAGGTCATGCTTACCAAAACCTTTATTATAAGTCAGGAAGTTGTCTGAAATAACTCTTGTTCTATTTCTATCTTGAACGTAATACTCAGCAGGATTACTATGATGATATTGGCTACCATCCCAGCGACTTCTCTTACGTTGATCAATACTAATACCTAAACGAGTTCTGGCTGTCAGGCCTTCTATAATTTCATAACTTAAATAGGTTGAGGCCAGCAAAGCTGTTGTTATGTCGTAGTGTTCTCTTTCTACGTACTGTGCATATGGATTTTGATCACCTGAGGTACGAGCTGTAGCATCTAAGTCACCATCACCGTCTACATCAATTGGACCGAAATGATCCTCCCTTGCATAGTCTCCTGGAACTAGGTCTGGGTAATATTTCGCGCCATTAGGATCATCTTGATTAACAAGGGCTAGTGTTGACTCAGTATGAAATATTGGTAACCAAGGCGACTGTCTGATAGGATTATGTATAGAAGTAGGCAGACGTCTTTGCTTAGTGTAAGACGGTGTTGCACTCACTCCGAATTCAAATTTATCATTCAGTTTAGTGTCTACTTTTATAGACCCTGTAAACAATTTAAAATCATCAGTAATTACAACTCCCTCATCATGAAGGTATTTTAGAGATGTACTAAATGTTGTGTTTTCAGACCCTCCCCTTGCAGAAAGAGCGTGACTCTGAATTATACCACCATCAAAAAATACGTCTTGCCAATCGCGATCTAAGCCTCCTGCAGCTTGAGAAATAATAAGTCCATGTTGAGTTTGCTCACTTAATTCACCATTTTCAGCTAATTCCTTGGCAGCCCAATCATTAATGCTCTTTTTATATTCGTCACTTCCAAAAGCTTCTTTATAACCAAGGAAAGTTTCATAGCTGAACTTAGTCTTTCCAGCTTTACCAGCTTTGGTTGTAATCATAATTACACCATTTGCACCTTCACTACCATAAATAGCAGCTGAAGCTGCATCTTTTAGAACTTCAAAGGAGGCAATATCATTCATATTCATGTTTCCAAGGAAATCAGAACTTACAACCACTCCGTCTACAACCACTGCTGGGCCTGAATCTGCAGTGACTGACCCAAATCCTCTAATAGTAATAGTTGGGGCAGCGCCTGCCTGAGCATTAGTTGCTTGGATGTTAACGCCAGATACTTGACCAATTAAGGCATCGTCTACTCTTGATACCGCGATTTGGTCTAACTTTTCATTTTCCACCTTAGAAATGGATCCTGTTATTGTGGATTTCTTCTGTGTTCCATATCCAATAACAACAACTTCAGATAATTGCTGAACGTCCTCCATTAAGGTAATATTGATCTGCGTTTGGTTGCCTACTTTTATTTCTTCCGTAGTAAAACCAATAAATGAAACAAGAAGTGTTTCATCACTATTCGCCATTAATGAGTAATCACCATTAATGTCCGTAACAGTACCTCTATTGGTACCTTTCACGAGAATGGAAACACCGGGAAGTGCAGCTCCAGTCTCATCAATAATTTTTCCTGATATGTTGATTTCTTGCTGACCGAATGCGCTCAGCGAAAGGAACATCAGAAAAACCATACCAACTGACCGCGTCAGTGTTTGCGTAAAATTTTTCATCATAATAGATTAAGGTTTTTGATAGTGTATAGATTAAAATTCGACAGGCAGGTATCGTATACGCTTTGATTTTAACTGAGCTATTATCTATCTTCGAAGTAAATAAGGGGCTCTAACTTGCTGATCTTTTTTGCGAACGAACGGCACCGTAACGACCTACTTGTTTAATGGATTAGCACACTGCTAATCCATTTTTTTATTACTTTTTTTCTCCATTTATTTTGGGTTAAGGTTAGTACTCGAAAAAACTAATATATCTTCAAGGTGCCTTCTCATAGAAAGCTCTGCTGCCTTGGCATCCTTGTTAATTATATGATCTAATATGGTGTGATGATCCTCAAGTGCTGAAAGGGGCTTACTGCCACTGCAGACATTGTTCTCTTTGAAATAAGTAAGAATGTCAGGTGTGACAATTAACATTAATGACTTAAGAACTGCATTTTTACTTGCTTCTGCTATGGTTAAATGGAATAGCAAATCTTCTTCAACTGCTGATTTACCAGATTTAACTGCTTTTTCATACGCATTTAAAGCATTGGAAA
>CAYGNU010000168.1:5477-8723 GCA_964351175.1 uncultured Roseivirgaceae bacterium
AATAGATACAATATCGTCTTCCGTTCTTCTTTGAGCAGCAAATTTGGCTGAGTTTGTTTCCAGCAACACTCTAGTTTCAACAAGAGAATGAAAATCATTCCCCTCCAACTTAAGTACATCTGTAATCAAACCTTCAAGTGCATTAATACCAAAGCCTGCGACCACAGTACCACTTTGCGGCTGAGTCTTTAAAATACCATAGAACTCGAGCTTTCTTAAAGCATCTCTTACTGATGTTCTACCAATTCCAAACTTTTCACTGAGCTGACGTTCTGATGGCAATCGATCTCCCGGCTTTAATTGCCCCGAAGAAATCAATTCTTTTATCTGTTGAATAATCTTATCAGCAGGACTCTCGACCTTTATTTCGTTGAAATTGTTTAATAAATCTGTAGCCATAATAAATTAGTTTACCAGCAACTGGTCGACCAATTTAAAAAAGATAATTTTAAACACAAATATTTTTTGCAACTTTTTGCAAACGATTGCATTTTATTGCCCATTCCTTTGCGTATAGGCCATTTTGTCCAATTAAATTTTACAAAAAGAAAATATTAACACTATTTCATACTGTAATACACCAAATTTCAGAATTAGATGCTGTCTATTTTACCGATTTTACAGTATTAAATGGTCACCGAAAACTTAGGGTAAATCATTAAGCGAAGTTTGTAGGAAGAAAGCCAAATGGGTGTTCTGAAACACTTTTAACACCCTCAGCCACTATGGAAGTTATATTAATGGGCCATCACTTATCTCCACCCACCTTAATCTCGATACTACAGACAAAACCATCTCCCGGGTTTGAATCAATATTGATGGTGCCGTTAATCAGTTCTACTCTTTTTTGAATGCTGGTTAATCCCATACCGCTAGACATTTGGCTCATATCAAATCCTAATCCATCATCTTCATAGGTGATAATCAAGGTGCTGTCATAACAACTCATTTGTATGTCTATAGATTGAGCTTTTGAGTGCTTGATGGTGTTATTAATTAACTCCTTAATTACAAAGTCTATTGGTCTTGCTATTTCAATGGGTACTTCCTGTTGCTTAATATCTACCATAAAATTGACCTCAAACTCTTCGGGTATAGCATCTACAGCCTGCTCTAAAGATTTGATGAGCCCATGCCGCTCTAAGGTATTGGTAGACAAATTATGCGAAACGGTGCGAATGGTATTGGATACTTCATTGAGCAATTGATCAACTTTTGCGCCCTTCTCACCGCCAATATCTTTATAACGAGAGTGTATCATTCTCACGGCAGTTAACATGCCGCCCACACTGTCGTGCAAATCTGAAGCGAGTCGTTTGCGTTCCTTATTTTCACCCTCAATACTTGCCCTTAATGATTCTATTTCATGCTCCTGCTTGGCCTTACCAAGAGCATACTGCCTTCTTCTTCTATTGATAAATACAATTAGAAATATTACCACTAAAAGCAACAGCAAGAGGATGGATAAAAAGGTATTACGAAGTTTGGTCTCCTCCCTTAATTCAATTTCCTTAGCAAGCAGCTCCTCCTTCTCTTTAGTTTTATACTTTATCTGAAGTTCAGATAAGGCTTCTAATTTATCCTCGTTGTATAAGGAGTCTCTAATATCCTTATATTTTTCCAGATATAATTTAGACTTTTCAACCTGACCCAAACTGATATAAACATCAATTAAATTGGAAAGTATATGTATATACCTAACTGGATCTGAAATCTGGACTGTAAGTTTTTCAGCAATTTCTAGATTAATCAACGACAAATTATAGTCACGATTTTCTAAATAGAGTTTTCCAAGATTATGGTAAGCTGTTAACTGAAGAGAGTAATTACCTTCTTTAAGTCCCGCATCAAGACATTTGTTATAAGCATCAATTGATAGGTTAGTTTCCCCTAATTCATCGTATATAATGGCAAGGTTATTATACAACCTTCCAATATTACTAAGGTCATTGTTCTTTTCAAATATTACTAAAGCTTCAAGATAATAGCTTCTTGCCTTTGGTAAATCCCTTTCCTCATTATTACGATTACTTAGTACGTTTCCAAGCCCGTTATAGATATAACCATCGTACTTCTGATATCTTAATTCATCAGCAAACTCCTTTGATTTAAGATAGTTATCTAGTGCTTCTTGATAAGACTCTGTTTTTAAAAATTGATTGGCAATGTTTATATATGACTTGATAACACCATCATGGTTGTTTTTCAAACTATAAATTGTTAAAGCTCTCTCATATAGGGAAAAACAATCGACATAATTTCCTCTAATGCCTTCTATTGATGCTCTATTCGAAAGCACATTAGCCAAGCCTACGGAATCCCCAGTGACAATGTAAAGTTCCTGGGCTAGATTGTAGTAAACTAAAGCACTATCATATTTCCCTTTTGACTTGAAATCTATGCCCATGAGGCGTAGAGAATCAGGATTTATGCTGAATGCACTTAGGTTAGTTATCAGTATAACGATTAGAACAAATGAAAACCGCATATCCTAAATTAAGAATATGCAGTTAATTCTTTATTAATCAATGTCAGGTACCTCCTGAATTGGATCACCATCAGTTTTTACAACAATTTCTTCTTCTTCGCATGAGGTCATTACTCCTGCAAATAACATAAGGCTACAAACTACAAATAGAGATTTTAAGAATTTCATAATAGACATATTTAGTTAGACATGGTGCTAAGCTAGAAATGTATTTAAGGCAAAGAATCACCCAACAGGTGTAATTGTCCTCACCAGTTAATATGAACGCAGGTAACCTGTTTTTAGGATTATTTTATATAACCGAGCTCCCGAGACTTGTTGATCAGTTCGGAGATTTTATTGACTGCAAACTTAGCGTACAGCTGTTTGCGATAGGTATTTACCGTATTGTGTGAGATAAAGAGTTCATTACCAATCTCTTTAGAAGACAACCCCTGACAAAGTAATGGCAAAACCTTTTTCTCGCGTTTTGTAAGCTGCACTTGTTCACTTTCGGTTGATCTCCTCATTTTGCCAGTAAGCTTCGATACTACTTCTTGCGAAAAGTAGGTTTCTCCCTTAGAGATTCTTTCCATGGCCAAAATCATTTCTTCAGTAGAGTTAGATTTAAGGAGGTATCCATCTGCTCCTACCTCTATAGCCTCCTGGATAAAGCCGATCTCATCATGCATACTGACCACCAGTATGGGTAAGTTTGGAAAAATCAGTTTTAATTTTTGAATGGCACGCAGCCCATCATCTCTATCAGAGCCCATATC
>CAYGNU010000169.1:0-8722 GCA_964351175.1 uncultured Roseivirgaceae bacterium
TAACGTTCAAGGATTTGAGTATGGTAGTGCTCCGACTACCAAACGTTATGGAGTTAACTTATCACTAACCTTTTAATTAGAGATAATTATGAAAAATTTTATAAAAAAAATAGGTGCAAGCCTGATGTCTATGATGTTACTTTTTTCAGTAACCTCATGTGATATTTTCGACTTAGACATAAATCAAGATCCAAATAATCCAACTGTAGCTTCGGCAGACCTTTTACTTGCAAATGCTCAGTATAATGGAATTGGAACATTGGCAGGTACTTTGAATGATGCGACAATGGGTTTTATGGCTATTAATACATCCTTTGATGACTTCGATATGACTAATGGATCATGGAATAACACATGGAATTATCTTTATTCTAACCCATTGGTGGATCTTGAGCAGATCATAATTTCAGCTGAAGAGGCCGGCAATAATCCTCATTATTTAGGAATAGCTCAAGTAATGAAGGCCTACTACTTTAGTGTAATGGTTGATATTTGGGGTGACATACCTTATTTCACTGCTTTTAAGGGAGATATTGGCGAAAAATCACCAGGGTATGATGATGATGCATTGATTTATGCTGATTTGCTCGCTCTATGTGACAAAGCTGTAGAGAATTTTGCTTTGAATAGTGCAGTAAGTGTGACAGGTGATTTAATCTATAATGGAGACATTGAAAGCTGGACAACGGCTGCCAATACATTAAAGCTGAAATTGTTGCTTCAGACAAGTGCTTTGAACCCAGGAGTTAGTACTCAAATTCAGGCTCTAATTGATGCTGATGATTTGATTACTAGTAGTGATGAAGACTTCCAATTCAAATTTGGAAGTCTACAAAATCCTGATGACCGACACCCCATGTATCAAAATGGATATGCTGGTGGCGAAGCTGCGTATTCTTACTTTGGTTCTCAGTTTATGATTGAAATGTTGGAAAATAAAGACCCAAGGGTTCCATTTTATTTCAAAAGACAAACAACAGAAGTATTAGATATTGCTGATCCAACAGATAAACAAACCATCCCATGTTCTCAAAGAACAGATTGTTCTTATGGTTATTTCGTAACTAACCCAGCGATGACTCAAAGAGTCTATGGAGTCGATCCTGGTAGTATGAATTCAGATCAACAGGATTACTTAGCAGGTTTCTTTGGGCGGGATAGAGCAGATCCATCAGGGATTCCAAATGACAACCCGATAAGAACTATACCTGGAGCATATCCAGGAGCAGGCCTATGGGATGATGAAGCAGAATCTGGTGGCGGTAACAAGGGCAGAGGTGACGGTATTTTTCCTATGATTTCTTCATGGATGACCAGCTTTTACTTGTTAGAGGCACAAGTGAGGCTTGGTGTTAATACTGGTTCTTCTGATGCTGAATTATTGCACGATGCTTTGACAGCTCAAATGGAAAAGGTTATCGCAGTTGGAACAGCTGCAGACCCAGCAGCTAGTGACGATGTAACTACATGGGATTTCCCAATTACTTATACTGCTTTTGATGACTATGTAGATCAAATAGCTGCTGCTTATCCCGCTGGTGGAAATCAAGGTCAAAAATTGCAATTTATAATGAAACAGGCATGGTATGCTAATTTCGGCAATGGTTTTGAAATCTATAACGCTTTTAGAAGAACTGGTTATCCAACTGGACTTCAAACTCCACTGCAAAGACCTAGACAGTTTGCACTTAGATTACCTTATGCTCAGGCTGAATTAAATCTGAATTCAAGTACACCAAATGTTGTTTATGACAGTCCTAGTGATGCGGTATTCTGGGATGTTTTAAAGTTTCAATTTTAAAATATTAAAACATGAAAAGATTTAACAAACTATATATAACGCTACTGTTACTGGTAACAGTTTCAATTTCATGCCAAGATGAGGAATTGTTGGAAATAAACAATCCTACTTGGCAAACAGGTGTAAACACATTTGGTCAAGTGGCTGAGGGTTCAGCTGCTAATTTTGTCCGTGGAGATGCGTCTGTAGACTTAACTTTTGACTGGAGATGGATTTCTGTTGATGGTGCTAACGACATCGTTAGTGTAGATTTCTATGTGAGTTGGAGTGAGTCTTATGTGAATGTAAACGGTGACGCTGCTGTTGCCAATCATGGTAAGCAACTGGTAAGTACCGCAACTCCTAGTGGTAACAGAGAAGATATCTCTTTTACTTTAACTCAGGCTGACTTAGCAGCAGCTTTCGCAGGAACCACTTACAATTATGATGACGGTAATGATGCTGAAGTTGATGTATTCACCTACACAGGGAAGCCAACAAGGGATGCTGGAGCTGGTCAGGCTTTTATAGACGGAGATAGTTTTATCTTAACCTGGTCCTTAACAGGTGCTGACGGTAGAGTATTCGAGGGATGGTCTCCATCTGTATGTACTGAAGTACCAGGTTCTAATTGCCAAATTGGTTGGATTGTAGAATGTGGACAAATTATTGCAGAGCCCGCACAAACATACTCTATCGCTATGGCAGATTCATATGGAGATGGATGGAATGGAGGTGCTTTAGCAGTAATTGTTGATGGTGTTTCAACGGATTACACTGTTTCGAGTACCCAAGCAACTGAAGCAGCTTATGACGTGACTGTACCTGATGGAACGACAAGCGTGCAATTTGAATATAAATCTGGTGATTATGATTCAGAAGTGACATTTTCAATTACAACCGAAAAGGGTAATGTAATTGCAAGATATGGACCCTCACCGCCAGTAGGTATCCTTACCTTAGATTTATGCAAAGAGAACGAATAAAATAATATCAGAACTACACAATTTAAAAGGCACGGATAAAATCCGTGCCTTTTTTTCATATCAAGCGAGTATCGTTTGATTTTGATTAAGCTTTAGACCCCCCCCATTTTACGTTAAAATCAATTGATATTCATAAAATAAAATATAACTAATTGAAAATCAGTCATATACAATAATATTCATTACTTAGGAATCACTATTTTATCGCTAAGTAAATCATTGGTTGGTAGGTTAAATTTGGTTTTTGGCATTGAGAGATGCCCTTATTTTAACTTAATCAAATCAATATGAAGAAAGAATTACTATTATGTTTCACTTTGATACTTGCATTCACTTTCAGTGAATCGTGGGGTCAAGAACGTGCCATTTCTGGTAAAGTGACGTCTATAGATGACGGGTCTACTTTGCCAGGTGTAAATGTTGTACTCAAAGGTACAACCAAAGGAACTGTAACTGATATAGAAGGTAATTACAAATTATCTGTTCCATCAGATGGGAGTACTCTAGTCTTTTCATTTATAGGTCTAGCCACGGAAGAAGTGATCGTTGGTGCGAGATCTATAATGGATCTTCAAATGTCTGCCGATGTGACCCAACTGAGTGAAATAGTAATAACTGGGCAAGGGTTAGGAACAGAGAAAAAAAGGCTTTCTACAACTGTGGAAACTATTACGGCAAAGCAATTGGAATCAGTCCCTAATTTAAGGATTGATCAGGTCTTACAATCTCAATTGCCCAGTTCTCAGATTAAACTTAGTTCAGGCCAGCCTGGAACTAGTTCGGTTATTAGAACGAGAGGTGTTGTCTCAGCTAATGGAGCCACTACACCTGTAATTTATATTGATGGTGTCAGAGTGGACAACAGATCTCTAGGAAGCGGAAATGCCGTTGGAACTAATGGAACTGGAGGCGCTGCAAGTAGTGCTTTAAGTGATTTGCCAATAGAAAGTATAGAGCGCATTGAAGTTATTAAAGGAGGCGCTGCTGCCACCTTATACGGTTCGGATGCTGCTAATGGTGTAATTCAAATATTTACTAAGAAAGGTGCGGCAGGGAAAGCAACATTTAATTTTGAGACGCAGCAAGGTGTGATGCAAGGGACCGAAGATTACTTAAAGTATGATAAAACAGCAGACTTTTTATTCAAACCAGGCCATATTCAAAGCTATAGAATTGGTGTTAATGGAGGAAACGAAAAAGCTACCTATAATTTTTCAGGAGGAGTTTATCATGATGAGGGCTTTAGGCTTGGAAATGATAATACTCGATATAATTTACGAACAGGAGTCGCGGCAACATTGAATGATAAAATTAAATACTCTGGAACGTTCTCAGTAAATAGTCAAGTTGTATCACGAGACTTAAATGCTAATTTCGGAGGTCCCTTTGGTGATTTGGAATCAAATATTCTTGGTGTTTTGGATGATCTGACTGATGTTGAACTTGATGCAGTAAAGACTCAAGTTGTGAATCGTGTTGAAACTTTTAATAATAAGATTGTTTCAAGACGATTTCAGACTTCACAATCTTTAACATATAATCCAATGGAAGGATTAACAGTGTTTGGAACGGTGGGTTTAGACTCAAGGTTCAGCAGAGACAAACAAATAAATACCAACGCTTTCGATATAGCAAGTGGAGGAACAGGCGTTGGTCAAGGGTTAATTAACGTTGGTGAACGAAATTTCTTTTCTATCACTGGAACTATGAATGGTCAATACAAGAAAAATTTTGGAGATTTATCTTTAGTTGGTTTAGTAGGATTTCAGTTTTTTAATGATAGAGACGAAAGGGTTTCTTATAGCGGTAACGATGTTGTTGAAGGCTCATTATCTATAAATAACTCAGCGACACAAAATGCTACTGATTTGTTATTATCAGTGGCTAACTATGGTTATTATGCGAATGCCAATATAGGTTTTAAAGACAAAGTATTTCTTGAGGCAGGGGTAAGGGTCGACCAGAACTCAGCTTTTGGTGATTTAGTAGACCCTCAAATATTTCCTAAAATAGGGATCGCATATACATTGACTGAGGAGTCATTTATGGAAAATGTTTCGGATGTTGTTAGTCAAATTAAGCTTAGAGCTAATTATGGAGAAGCAGGAAATTTCCCAACCCCCTTTGTAAATAATACAACCTTTAATTCAGTTCCATTTCTTGGATCAAATGCATATACGCAAGGAGCAGCAGGTGACCCTAATTTAACTGTTGAGAGATCTAAAACCATCGAATTAGGTACTGATCTATCTTTTATTCAAAATAGAATAAACTTTGATTTTACATATTATAATACAAATACTGAAGATGCTATTTTTAACGCTCCTTTTTCCACTTCTTTTGGTATTGGTAATCAACAAAGAAATTTAGGTAAGATCGAGAATGAAGGAATTGAATTAGCAGGTGTTTTTGACATTATCAGATCAGAAAAAGTTGATTTAACACTTAATGCCTCTTGGAATACTAACACCAATATTGTAGCAGATAATGGGGGTGTCGCTCCTTTTAATTTATACGGATTCGCATTTTTAGGTGTCTTTGTTGATAAAGATGAGCCAGTTGGGTTTTTAAGAGGTAGTGCTGCTTCATTGGATGAAAACGGCAGTGTTGTTGTGGAAACAAACCAGGCACTGGGTCAGGTTACTCCTAAGGCATTTGGCTCATTTGGTTTAAATCTGAATTATAACAGACGCTGGACATTTGTTTTAACGGGAGATTATCAATATGGATCAGAAATAGTAAATGTTAATGAAGTGCTCTCCTATGGATTTACAAATGCAGGATCAAATTTAGTGACAACAGAATTTGAAGGTCAACCTTTCTTCAATATTGCCAATTTATTTGTACAGAGTGGAGATTATTTGAAGATAAGGAACATAAGTGTTGCTTATGACATTCCTGTCCAGCAGGTTTTTGGGGGTAAAGTTTTTAATGGTGCTTCCATTACATTGAGTGCAACAAACCCTTTTAATTTTGTGTCAGAATCGAACGGTGTAAAAGTTGATCCTGAGGTATCAGGCGCTACACCAGGTAACACAACTGGCTTTTCAGGAGTGGACTTAGGGGGCTACAATTATGCAACGGAATCTGCACCGAGAATTTATATGGCCAGCTTAAGACTTAAATTTTAAACAACATGAGAAATATATATATAAAAACACTTTTAGTACTATCAATAGTTGCGCAGTCATGTGATTTCATTGATCCAAGAGAAGCTGATCCAAACCCGAATTTGACCCAAGAGAACATTTTAAGTACAGGTTCTGCTACTGCACCTTGGATAAACGGATTGGAAAGACAATTAGCAATAGTTACGCAAAATTATCTAGCTGAGAATGAGATAGCTAGTGACAATTATTTCAATACATCAACATTTTTTAACACTAATCTGGATGACCTTTTCATTCAGGCAGGTGACGGTGATTATGATAATTTTCTTTTTGCAGTGTCTGATTTGAGGGAGTCTGCTAAAGTAGGACTAAATGTAATTGCACCTAGTGATGTAAGTACTACCAATTTAGATAGGGCTGAAATGTATTATTTTAAAGGGGTAGCTTTTATGCTAACAGGAGAGATGTTTGCAATGCCAAATGTTGAACCTAATGGTGCTCCTAAACCTTACACGGTAAGTTTAGATTCTGCGATAACTGCTTTTAATAAGGCTATAACCTTAGGAGCAGGAGCGGACCCATCAAGATTGGCGTCATATCATTTGGTTCTAGCTAGAACTTACTACTATTTGGGTGATAAGCAAAATGCAGTTAGTAATGCACAAACGGTTTTGAACTTAGATCCTAATCATGTCAGGAATGTTAATTTTGATAATACAAATGGGCCAACAAATACCATGTCCAATGCTATATATGATCGATCAAACTTTGATTTGCAACCTTTGCCAAGACTAGATTTTCTTGATCCTAAAATGTCTACAATAGGCACTAATGAGACCCCATTGGCATTTACGAAGGCGGAAGAGGCTCATTTAATATTAGCAGAAGCCGCAATTTCTGATGGTAATCTTTCTGGTGCTAAGACTAATTTTGATAATCTGATAACATTAGTTTCTGCTAGAACAACTGTTTCAATTCCTGAAAATGATCAAAGACAATTTCGAGGAGGGACAGGGAATAGGCGTCCTAATGGAGAGGCAATTCAAGTTAGAGCAAGTGCAACTGACTCATTTCTTTCTGGTTTAGTTCTTTCAAGGGTTTTGGACTCTGCAGCTGTTGGAGCAACAGTCAACATTACTGTTCCAAATGTTTCAGGAACTTCGCTATCGAGCACTGATATCAATGCTGTAGTAGACCTAGACGGTGCACTAGAAGCTTGTTATTTATTAAGACAGCAAGTATTTATTGCCGAGGGGAGAAGAATGCAAGATCTAGGAATAAAGTGGCCATTATCACAAAACGAACAGCTACAGAATCCCAATTTGAATGAAGGTGATCAAGCCTTAGAGGGTGTTGTCCCAGCATTTATTCCAAAGGATTCTGAAATGGATGCATATAGTTGGAATAGGACAACTAATGAAGTCACTATCAAACATAATGTCAATAGAATATTAGTTCAGAATAAATCTTCAAATTTAGTAGTGCCTTTTGAATAGTAAAACATGTAATGAATAGTGGCTAGTTGATTAGCGCTTAAAAAAAGACCTGTAAATTAATTTACAGGTCTTTTTTTTTCTCTCCTCGTAAACCAAACCTTTATCAATTTTTACTAAGACATATATAGATTGAATCTTTCTTAAAAATCAAATCCCTTTCCTACCATTAAACTATCGAGCGAAATGATATCTGGACTAGAAAGGGAATTCCTTGGGTTGAATTTTTTAAGATTACTAGTCTTACCGAAAAGCAGGCGCGGGGCATTGAGAGTCATATTAAACGCATTAAATCGAAGAAGTATATAGAGAACTTGGCAAGGTATCCAGAAATGATTGAGCCCCTTAAGATTAAGTATGGCGGCTGATCCCGATAATTATCGGGATAGATCCTTGGTTCGAGTCCAAGAGCTGGAGCAAAAAGCCATTGTAAGATGGCTTTTTTTGTTTCAAATCAAATGTAACTTCATTATCCATATTGCTTATTTATTATCGCAGTTGGTCAGCTATTAAATTAATTGAAGGCACAAGCACTAAAAGAAGTAGATTTATAGTATAGTATGATTGGAGCACAAGCGGATGCATGCGCCATAGGAGGCAACTTTTTCTTGTAAGAAAAGTAAAAGCATAGAGACAATTATCATTTTACTTACTAAACAGATGAATGGTAATACAAATGCTTTCAAAAACTAAATCAAAACCTATTATAATTCGATAAGGAATTTGATCTATCATCTCTAAATAACTAACTCTAAATGCAAGACTTACTTTTTGACTTTATCTCAAAATATGTTTCATTGTCAAATGATGAAAAAGATGTGTTAATATCGCTTGATATTTTTCGTTCAATAAAGAAAGGTACCACTTTACTGAAAGAAGGACAGAATTCTAATGAGGGCTATTTTGTTTTAAAAGGCTGTATACGTGTCCATTATATAATTAATGGTGAAGAAAAGACTACTGCCTTTTATACAGAAATGGAAGGATTAACACCTCATTGCGTAATAAATAAAAAGCCTTCTGAATATTACGTAACTTGTGTAGAAGACTCCATAATTACAGTTTCAAATCCTAATATGGAAGCAGAGATTTTTGAGAAATTTCCAAAATTTGAAACTTTGTGCAGGATACTATCAGAAGAACTTTTAGCTAAGCAACAAATCAATTTTGACGAGTTCAAAACTTCCTCTCCAGAAGAACGATATCTTAATTTATTGCAAAAAAGACCCGATCTTATTCAGCGAATACCCCAACATCAACTAGCTAGCTATTTAGGAATTAAGCCTCAATCATTAAGTAGATTGAGAGCAAGAATTCTTGAAAAAAATAAAAGCTAAAGCTCTCTTATTAACT
>CAYGNU010000170.1:0-8690 GCA_964351175.1 uncultured Roseivirgaceae bacterium
TACTCTTCTATAATGTCATCAGGGCTTAATCCATTCAGCTTAGACTTTGACATCTTTTCAATTTGCGATGTGAGCTTTTCCCCGGTTTCTTTATGAAAATATTTGTTATTTTCTTTTTTTACTTCGTTTGGTGCTACATAGAGATTACGATTATTTTTAAAAGAGCGAGATGTTACCAATCCCTGGTTACAGAGTGCCTGAAATGGCTCTTTAGTGCTTACAAGACCACAATCGTAAAAAACCTTGTGCCAAAACCTAGCATAAAGAAGGTGTAAAACCGCATGTTCAGCTCCCCCAATATAGAGGTCGACGGGCATCCAATACTTCTGAATATCAAAATCCACAAACTCTTGGTTGTTGTCTGGGTCTAAATACCTTAAATAATACCAGCAAGACCCTGCCCATTGAGGCATCGTATTCGACTCTCTAAAGGCTTTTTTTCCTGTTTTTGGGTCAGTGATCTCTATCCAGTCTTTTACTTTAGCAAGAGGGCTTTTTCCGTCTTTTGTAGGTGAATAATCTACACTCTTAGGTGGCAAAAGAGGTAATTCATCTTGATCTAGGACACGTATGGTTCCATCTTCAAAGTGAAGCAGAGGAAAGGGTTCTCCCCAATATCTTTGTCTTGAAAAAAGCCAATCTCTGAGCTTGTAAGAAACGGCTTTTTCTCCATGGTTAGTTTTTTCTAACCACTTTGCAACTTTCTCTTTAGCCATTTCAATCGAAAGGCCATTCAAATTAAGCTGTTCAGATTGACTGTTAATGAGGATGCCCACATGACCTTGGTTACATGCTTTTCCACTTTGAACCAACTTTCTAAATTCTTCGAGATCCATTTATTTTGGAGAACTGTGAGGTTCAATCAGAGGATAAATCTCTAACTTCTATTTTTCTACAAATTCTATCCATTACATTCACTGCTTCCATCGGATATTTGCCTGCAGCAGTTTCCCCAGATAACATAACAGCATCTGTGCCATCAAGCACCGCATTTGCAACATCTGAACTCTCTGCGCGTGTTGGGCGGGGATTATTGATCATAGAATCAAGCATTTGCGTTGCTGTAATTACTGGTTTGCCGTGTGCACGACATTTTTCAATAATCATTTTTTGAACAAATGGAACTTCCTCGGTTGGAATTTCGATACCCAAATCACCGCGAGCAACCATAATACCATCGGCAGCTTCAATAATTTCATCGATTACATCCAGGGCCTCAGGTTTTTCAATTTTTGCGATTACACCTGCTTCACAACCAGATTTTGCAATTCGTTCTTTTAAATCGAGCACTTCTTTGGCAGAGCGAACAAAAGACAAAGCTACAAAATCTACATTTTGTGCAAGTCCGAACTCAAGGTCTTTGATATCTTTCTCTGTTAATGCAGGTATAGATATCTTAACATTTGGTAGATTTACTCCCTTTCTGGACTTTAAGAGCCCACCAACAATAACAATGGCTTCTAACGTTTTCCCTTTTTTGGCCGTAATCTTGAACTCCAAAAGACCATCATCTAGCAAAATTCGATTTCCAACCTCTGCTTCATCTACAAGATTTTTATAATCAATAGGTATTACAGTACTCGTGCCTTCTACATCTTCACCCGTAATGGTTATGGTACTTTTATCTTCTAAAACTTGACCACCATCTTTCATCTGACCAACCCTAATTTTAGGACCTTGTAAATCCATCAATACAGCTATACTATAGTCATTCTCTCGTGCCGTATTCCTTATATATTTAATGGTTTGTTCGTGTACCTGATGCGAGCCATGTGAAAAATTCACCCGTGCTACATTCATTCCATGTAAGAACAGATTTGTAATTCCTTCCTGTGTATCACAGCTGGGACCTATCGTGCATACAATTTTTGTTCTTCTTAAAGGAGTAATCATAAATCCAGAAATTTGTACTTGTGAGTAAGGTTAATTATATATTCAGGCACTAAAGATAGGTTAATTGTTGTTATCATAATTAAATGTTTTATTAAAATTTTTAGCTCAAAATATTTTCAAACTCCCACTATTTATATATGTGCTCCTTTCAGTCAAATTCTGCTGTCTATAACTTTATAATTTCATATAGAATCCTAGCACTTTTTTTGCTTTGCACAATTCTCATGAATTGCTCTAATGCTTACTTAGATGATATTGACAGAAGTGGCGGATATGAATTTAAACCTGGATTCCCGGAAGTTAGATTGGTTACTGCTGGTATTGTGGATGAATATACTGATAGTACCAGAATTACATTGATTGGCGAGATTGTATATGCCAGCTTGGTTTTTAAAAAAAATGGTGAATTCTATGAGTCTAATATCCTAATTGATGTTCAAATACTTGACCAAACAGATCAAACAAATATTATTGAAACAAAAAGCTACCCTATAACAATTTCTGAAAAAAATAATCAGCTTATAACAAGTCAGGAAGAATTTCTTTTTGAAGAGGCATACCCTCTTAAACCGGGAAATTATTTGGTAAATTTTTCTGTAACTGATCTTAATACAAAAAAACAAACTATTAGATCATCAGAGGTTTTTATACCTGATCCTCTCGACCCCGTTTCGAATATTACTAATATTCAAATTTCTGCCAAAGATGAGAACATTACTGATCAATTTGAACCTGTAACTACCTATGATATTTCAAATCAGGCTGATTCTATCCGCTTTGTTTTTCAGGTAACCAATAATAGATCAGAAGAACCTTTGACGATTAATACTAGACTCTTAAAATTTAAATCGGATACAAGTATTGCACGCCCGATGAGTTGGCCCAACTATAATAGCTCAAATATCTCTTACAGAGGCATTTATTATGATAAGTTTGATGTAGTGAATTCTTCCAGAAGAATTATCAGCCAATCTGGAAGTGTTTCTATTGAATTTTTATTCCCAAACCTTCCAAGGGGAAACTACAGATTTGAAGTAAGTTCAGACTTAAATGGTAATGATGATCTTTTTAAAGCAAGAGATTTCAGCATAAAAAGTATGAATTATCCAACGCTTAGAACTCCGCAAGAGCTTGCTGCTCCACTCTATTATTTGATGTCTGCTAAAGAATACGAACAATTAATGTCGATAGAAGATGATGTTCAATTAAAAAAAGCTATCGATAGGTTTTGGCTTCAAAATGTAAAGAACTCAAGAAAAGCTCAAAATGTAATCTCTTTATATTATGAACGGGTTGAAGAGGCTAATAAACAATTTGCAAGTTTCAAAGAAGGTTGGAAAACAGACATGGGAATGATGTATATACTTTTTGGTCCACCATGGTATGTTAATTCATCTTTAGATCAAACTGTATGGTCTTATTCATACAACTTCAATGATTTTGAAACTAATTTTTATTTTAAAACACCAAGGCTGAAAAGTAAATTTTTCCCATTTGATAATTACCTGCTTTTAAGAACCCAGCAATATCATTCAGTTGAGTATCGCCAGATTCAACTTTGGCTTACAGGAAATATTCTAAAAGATAATCTTTAAAAATGGCTTCCTAATAAATCGTGTTTCTTTATTGAAAACATATTGCCTATTTCATGCCAATTGCCTTTCTTTACCTCTCACGAATAAACATTAATTAATATAGAGGTCATCTATGTTTAAAAAGCTATTAAGCGCAGGTCTTTTCTGTGTCTTATTTTCAAGTATTGCATTTGCTCAATTTGGAAGTATTACAGGTAAGATTGTTGATAATGTAACAGGCGAAGAATTACCTGGTGCAAACGTATATGTTGTAGAACTCCAAAAGGGGGCTTCCTCAGATGTAAATGGTGATTTTACCATTTCTGCGGTTCCTAACGGTACCTACAATGTTAGAGTCACTTACATCGGTTATTTAAGACAAGATCTTACAGTAACAGTTGAAGGTGAAACTTCACTAAATCTTTTCCTTGAAGAAGATATTGCTGGTTTAGAAGAAATTATCGTAACCGGTCAAGGCCAGGCAATCGATAAGAAAAGATTATCTACTACTGTAGATGTAATCACTGCCAAAGATTTGGAAAATATCCCGGCACAAAGACTTGATCAAGTACTTCAAGCAAATCTACCTAACTCACAAGTTCGGTTAGCCTCTGGTCAGCCTGGTACATCTTCTCTCATTAGAGGTCGTGGTGTAAACTCTGCATTAACTTCAACTACTCCGGTAGTATATATTGACGGTGTTCGAGTTGATAATACTAATGGTGCCAACAGAAGTATTGGAACTGGTGGTGCTCAAAGCTCTGCTCTAGCTGATATTCCTATAGAGAATATTGAACGAATTGAGGTTATAAAAGGGGGTGCTGCTACTACCTTATATGGTGCTGATGCTGCCAATGGTGTAATCCAAATCTTTACCAAGAAAGGGGTACGCGGAGCAAACCGGATGACCTTCGAAAGTACGCTTGGAGTAATAAAAGGGACAGAAGACTACTTATTCTTTAAGAAAACAGCTGATATTATATACGAAACAGGAACGTATCAAGAATATAAACTGTCGACAAGTGGTGGCAATGAAAGCCTAACCTATTCTTTTTCTGGCTCCATGCTTGATAACGATGGATTCAAACCGAATTCAGATCAAGTACGTCATAATTTAAGAACTACGGTTTCTGCTAAAGTTAACGATGTTGTTACTTATACCGGATCGCTAGGCTTTACTAGCTCTGAATTTTCTAGAGACAACAATGCGAACAGTTCGTTTGGTTCTTTTAGTAGTTTAGAAGGGGCACGATTCGGAGATGTGGATGCACTTGATGCAGCTGCGTTTGACGCGTTGAAAGCTTCCATTTCGGATATACAAAATAACGTTGATTTCCGTGAAGACAACAAGCGTTTTCAAACTTCTCATAATTTACAGTTTAACATTATGGAAGGATTGGCTGCTAAAGTTGTAGTCGGAGCTGATAATCGTACTTCTAGACAACGTCAAATCCAAACTAATGCCTACTTAATCGCATTAGGAGCTGTTCCCGTTGGCACCTCGGATCAAGGTGGGATTACTGTTTTTGAAGGTGACTACCTTGGATTGACTATTGAAGGGAACCTTCAGTATCAGAAAGATTTCCAAGACATTTCTACTATTACCGTAGTGGGCGGTCAAATATTTAGAACAGATGACCGACAAGTAAGACTTGTAGGTTCTGAGGTTCCAGATGGAGCAAAAACTTTAAATACAGCATCTGATGTTTCCGTTTCTGACTTCCGAAGAACTGTAGCTAACTATGGATTTTTCTTTCAGGAAAATATTGGATTCAAAGACAAATACTTTGTTGAATTCGGTGCTCGTATAGATGATAACACTGCTTTCGGTGAAAATGTTGATCCTCAATTCTTCCCGAAAGTTGGTGTCAGCTATTCATTATCATCTGAGAGTTTCTTTCAGGATATGGTTCCAGAAAACATTTTATCAAATGTTAAATTGAGAGCGAACTATGGTGCAGCAGGTAACTTCCCCACTCCTTTCTCTAATCAAGTTCTTGCCAATGTTAATCCATTTAATGGAGGACAGTCTATAGAGTTTGGAACTGCCGGAGATCCTAACTTAAAACCGGAGCGCTCTGAAACCTTTGAATATGGAGTCGATTTAGGATTTTGGAATAACCGAGCAAATCTAGAATTCACTGCTTTTAGCACTATTACTAAAGATGCCTTATTTAATTCCAATAATGCCCCTTCTTCAGGATTAGGTGCCTCTCTTCAAAACGTAGGGGAAATCGAAAATAAAGGTTGGGAATTGGCAGCTAAGGTATTAGTTCTTCAAAAAAGAGATTACAGCCTTTCTGTTAGGGGTTCTGTAAACAGCTTTACTAATGAAGTTACTGCTTCTGGTGGGGCTCCATTTAACGTTGGTGGGTTTTCATTCCTTGGCTCATGGGTTGAAGAAGGTAAACCAATTGGATATTTCCGAGGAAACAATCCTGTATTTGATGGAGCTGGTAATCTAGTTGAGGTAATTGCGAACGATGACTTAGGAAGTACGGTACCAGACTTCTTTGGATCATTCGGTCTTAATTTCAACTACAAAAGTTTAGGCTTTAACGTAACTGGTGACTACCAATCAGGCGGAAACATTGTAAATACAACGGAAGTACTTAAATTCATCCGTGGTGTTCCTGATGATAGATACCCACAGGGCGCAGGAAGTAACTTTTTTGACCTCGCAGGTATTTGGGTAGAAGACGCTTCTTATGTTAAAGTACGTCTAATCACTCTCGATTACACTCTACCGCAAGAATGGTACTCGGGTATTGTAAGAAGCATCAATATTGGTGCAAGCGCCGTTAATCCGTTTAACTTTGTTGCCAATAATGTGGATCCTGAAGTATCAGGTGCCGGTATTGGTGGGCAGGGCGGAACTGAAGTTGGTGTGGGTGGATTCGTATATGGTACGGAATCACAGCCAAGACAATTTTTAGGTAGTATCAAAATTGACTTTTGATATTGTTAATCGAAATTTTCAAAACAAGAATATAACACTATGAAAAAGAAACTAATTTTAATTACTGCGCTTGTGTTTTCAGTGTTTGTTTCGTGCGATTTGATCGACGGAACGGGTGTTGAAAATCCAAACCTTACATTAGATGCGGCTCGCGATCTTCCAAATCCGGCTACTTCTTTTGTAAATGGATTGCAAGAACAGTTAGCAACTACAGCCAACAGCTGTATTACTACGCAGGAACTTGCAACAGACAATTATATGAATGCTCAGACATTCTTTAATCAAAATGTAGATGCTGGAACGTATCGTGATATAGATACCGATTTCCAGAACTGTCAAGCAGCTATAGGTACACTTAGAGAACAAGCTGATTATGTACTCTCTGATGTGATTCCAATTGATCCCGTTGATGAAAAAGAAGCAGAAGCTTATTTTCTTAGAGGCATCGCCAGTCTTTGGTCCGGTGAAATTTTTACTACCCTTCCAAATGACGCTGTAGCCCCAGCAGTAGGTCCTGCAACTCATTTTGCTGATGCTATAGCTGATTTCACAGCGGCACTAGCTCTAGATGCAAATAATGTTGGTTATCTACTCGCAAGAGCTAGAGCTAACTATAATGCAGGGAATCAATCAGCTGCTGTAGCAGATGCGAATGCAGCTATTACAGCAGATGCATCAGGTACTTATGTTCGATACATCATTTTTGATGCTGTTGATGGACCTGCAAATACTCTACAAAATGCAGTACATGACCGTGGTAATTTTGATGATCTTCAACCATTACCTCGTCTTGACTTCCTAGATCCAAAATTCTTTGATATTTCTGGATCTCTTGACTCAAATATTCCTCTTTTAAAAATAGAAGAAGCTCATTTGATTCTCGCCGAAGCCGAACTTGCTGATGGGGATTTACCAGGTGCTAGAACAGTAATGACAGCAGTAGCCAACCTAGCTAACTCTAGACCTACTTCAACAGTTGACGATTCTGGTGAAGGAAGATCAGGTGAAGGTACTGTAGCTCAGCGCCCTAATACTAGCGCATATACTGTTAGAGCAAGTGCTAGTGATGCATTTGTTACCGGTCTAGTTCTTGATAGAACTCCAACCTTAGAGACACCGTCTATATCTGCTACTTCTGTTACAGCAGCAGATATTACGGCACTAGCTAACGCAGCTGATGCATTAACAACTCTATATCTACTTCGTCAGGAAATCTTCTTTGGTGAAGGACGTAGAATGTTTGACCTAGGTATTAGATGGCCTGTAGCTGAGCGTGAAGCACTACTTAATCCAAATATCGTAGCATCTGATAGGGTAGCTACAATTCCTGCATTTCTACCTCCAATTGCAGAACATGATGCATTTACAGCCGCTGGTACAGCTGTTACTATTCAACATAATTTGAATAGAACAATTGCTACCGGTAGAGGAAATAGATTTTAATCTAGATTAATAAAATCTTAGAAGATAAAAGGCTCTGAGTTTTCTCAGAGCCTTTTTTTATGCCTGCCATTTTTTGAAAAAACTTCAGACAAAAAAAGCCTCTTCAGAAACTCTGAAGAGGCTTTATTGTGGCGGGGACAGGATTCGAACCTGCGACCTTCGGGTTATGAGCCCGACGAGCTACCAGCTGCTCCACCCCGCGATTTAGAATACAAAGATACGATTTTTACAGACCCAACATCAATACAAAATTTTCTTTTTTTGTGATTACTTCTATAAAGCATTCCTTATTTTTGTGGGAATCTAAAAAAAGGGAAGAATGATATCATCAAAAGAAGCGATTGGACTTGAGAATAATTATGGAGCGCATAACTACCATCCTCTACCTGTAGTTTTAGCAAAAGGCAAGGGAGTTTATGTATGGGATCCCGAGGGAAACAAGTATTTCGATTTCCTTTCTGCGTACTCGGCAGTAAATCAGGGGCACTGTCATCCAAAAATTACAGAAGCCTTGATCCAACAAGCATCAACATTGGCTCTAACCTCACGTGCATTTTATAATAGCGTTTTGGGGGAATATGAACAGTATATCACGGAATACTTTGGCTTTGATAAAGTCTTACCAATGAATACCGGTGCAGAAGGAGTGGAAACTGCGATTAAAATCTGCAGAAAATGGGCTTATGAAAAAAAAGGGATTTCAGAAAATGAAGCTCAAATAATTGTTTGTGAGAACAACTTTCATGGCAGAACCACTACCGTTATTTCATTTTCCAATGACCCAGATGCAAAGAAAAACTTTGGCCCTTATACTCCAGGCT
>CAYGNU010000171.1:0-8678 GCA_964351175.1 uncultured Roseivirgaceae bacterium
ATGATGTTTTCTGTTAATGAATAATTTAAAGAAGTATTTATACTTAAAAAACTGGTGACCATTTTTGTCGAATCTCCTAATTTAAATCCTTCTTTGGCAAATGATAATTCGGTAAATAATTCAAATTTTTGGGATAATGGATTTGACATCCATAATCCTAATTGATAGCCAAAAATATTATTATTTCGTGATTCAATCTTACCATTTGAATTTTCAACTGAATGATTACTTGAATTCAAACCGACCTTTACCCCAAAATTTGTTTGGGCTTTAAGTTGTAAGAAAGAGCCAAATAAAAAGAGTATTAATAAATATTTGTTCATGGTTATTAATTAAAATTTAGTTTATTAATGCTAACAATTCGCTATACGCAATTGCTTATTTATATTATTAGTGTCTAGCTAATCTAGAAGATTTTTAATGTTTTTCATAGCAGTGTTTACTACCTGACTTTATACCTCAAAGGTTTAAGTTATTCATCTCCGCTAAGAATTAGGAATTATTTTAAATGAGACGCTAAAATAACAAAAGCCATCCGCTAGCTAGCGGATGGCTTCCTGTCCTGATCGATTTGGTTTATTGCTTTCTTAAATAGATGTCACCATTATAGTTTTTCATCACTATCTCGGGCCCACCGCCATTGATTTTTCCTCTTACCCAATCATCTAAATAGACTTTGTAAGTACCAGTTTTACTATCATTTTTCTTAACAGGATCAGTCTTAATCATACTCATTTCAAAACCAGAATAGATTTCTCCTTGATTGGTCTTCATCTTTAAATCTCCCTGGAAGCTGACAGGGAAAGTGATGTCTACATCGCCATTGTAAGTGTTAAACGACATGGGTGTATCGGCAGTAACTTTTAAAAGTTCTACTGTTATTTCACCATTGTAAGTATCTGCAGATACCGAACCCGAGATGCCTTTGGCAGTTATCTCACCGTTATAGTTTTCCAATATTACCTCGCCTGTTATGTTATTCACATAGATGTCACCACCATTGTAAGTATCAAGATTGAGGTTAATATTCTTGGGCACTTCTATGGTCAAGTTCAATCCTTTGTTCCATGAGTCTGAGTCTACAATGACTTGATTATTACTTTCGCGTGCTTCCAAGTCCAAAGTGCCACTAGATATTCTTTGTAGTCCATTTTTAGAAGCATCTTTATCTTTTTCTTTGGATTCCATAGCAGTGTACTTTACCAGTACATCTTTTCTATCGGTGCCTTGCACATTTATAGAACCTCTTTTAATATCTACTTTTAGGCTGCAGCTTGCCTCAGGGTTTGATAGAGGAATAATAATTTCTCCTTTATCCTGAGCAAATCCAACAATACTTGATACAAGCATTAGGACTGTAAATACTAGTGATTTTACAACTTTCATCTTTTTTATTTTATCGTTCTTAATTATGATTCTTGATTAATTTTCTTTGACATAAACATCACCGTTAAAGGTTTCGAAATCCAAGTAGATTCCGCCACTCCTCACTCTCATCATAGTCTTCCCATCCAGCTTGTAAGCAATCCCTCTGCCTTTACTTGACTTCTCCATTTTTAATTGATTGGGCATCTGCTCTAACGAAGGTATATTGGTATAAAAGTCACCATTGAAGCTCTTAAAGCTCATTTCCGCTGATAACCCAGATAAGTAGTTGGCTCGTATGTCACCATTTAGACTATAAAATCGTGCATTCTCTGTGGGGTTAGCTTTAAAATCTAGTGTTACATCTCCATTGATGGTATGTGCATAAGTCGCATTGCTCACATGACTTAAAGCAATGGAACCGTTCACATTATTGGCCTTCACATTGCCGTCAACTCCGGCTATAATTACATCACCATCATTGACTGTGGAAACTACAAGGTTTACATTTCTTGGTACTCTTACTTTAAAATCGACTTTATAATCATAATTATAATGGCAGTCCTTTTGATTGTTCCAGTTATAGCCCCATCCGTCATTACCACCTCTTTCTGACCGTTCATTGGTATAAGTGCTGCATGGGTTGGTGGCATAAACAGCTATGGTATCCATTCTGTCAAGTACACCTATGGTAATTGATTCCTTTGCCTCATCAAGCCGGCTTTGAGTTTTAGCCATTAGCTTAATTTTGGCTTCCACTTGGATGACATTTCCATCATACCCTTCTACATCCATATGCCCACTAATATTGGCGAGATAAAGGACATTGCTAGCATTACGTTTTTCGAATTGCAATTCCTTGTTCACCGTTTCGGTGTGTTGCTGCGCCTGAAGACCGCAGGCCGCAGTAAGCATAATACTGAGTGTTGTTATTGTTTTCATTTTATTTTGAGTTGTTATGTTTTTAAATTAATTGTTGCATTTTGTTAGTAATTGCATCCTGAACTTCATTAGGAGTTTCTTCTTCTTTCCAAAGTTTTCTGAAAGCATCAGGGGCTTCTTCAGCTTCCATAGCCACCATTAATTCGGCTAATGCCAACTGCACTAATGGTGAACTTTGAAATTGTATCGATGCAATGATCTCCTTTCTTACATTAGGTATATTGGTGTATTTTGCTAATGCTTCAATGGCAGCCATACGCACATTATTATTTTCATCAGTTCTCAAAGTATTGATCAAGGCGGCAGCTACTTTACTACTAGCATCAGGCATGTCTGATGTCAGATTAACAGCTTTCAATCGTGCCGTGGCAGATTCTTTCTCTAACATAGTAAGCATCAATATCTCTTTCATTTCCTGCACATCAGTAGTTAATGTTTTAAAGTTATTGGATGAAGGTTGGTGAATCAGATATCCTGTAGTTAGACCTATTATAAGAATGGCTACACTATAGGCCCACTGCCATTGGCTTTGTCGGATGCTATTCCACCATTCTAAAATAGATATGGTTGGTTTAGTTCTGACTTTAGCTTTTTCAACGGCCAACATATTATAAAAAACTTCATCCATTGAAGTGCTAGGTTTCGGTGTAGGTATAGCTTCAATATTTTGTTGAAACTGCAATTGATCAATATCTATTTCACCATTTTCGATAAGTGCTTCAAAAGTCAGTTGCTCCTGGTTATTTAGCGTTCCTGAATTAAATTTTTCGATCAATATTTTTATATCCTGTGCTTTCATTATTCAATCATTTCTAAGGCTTCGTATTGTTTCTTTAGCGCGTGCATGGCTCGAAACACTTTTACCTTTATTGCACTTTCGGTGCAGTCATACAGTTCGCCAATTTCTCTGTATTTCATATTTTTTAACTTACTAAGCGTTAGCAACTCCTTTTTATCATTATCCAGCATTGTAAGTGCCCTTTCCATCATTGTGAGCTGTTCTTCTTTTTCGTGGATTCCTGTCTCCACTTCTGCTAGGTCAAGATGCTTTTCATCGATATCATCAATAGGAGTTTTATTCTTCTTATGATGATCAGTATTCACATTGCGAGCTATGTGAAAAATCCATGTTTTAAACTTCCCATCACCTCTGAAACTATGTTTATATTTAATCACTCTTACGAAGACCACTTGTACCAAATCTTCGGCAAGCATCTTATCACTGTTCATGTGATAGAAAAAGCCAAACAGTGGCCGCTTATAGCGTTCATATAACAAGCCTAAATGGTCTAATTCACCTGCCTTGACTTTCAACATTAAGGCATTGTCGCCAATACTATCCAATACTTTTTAATTCAGGGTTCGAAGGGGAAACTGCATAACCTTAAAATGGTTACACCCATAATTTAGATATTTTTTAAATGAGTTACTATTTATGATGGCTACAGGTGAAGCTTGGGTTTATTAATGTGTTGAATTCTGATTTTATTGGCATTGGATAATCATTTACTCTATGGGCATTTATAATAAAAAAACTAATACCTCCCCTGACTCCGTTCAGGGGTCTCCACAATAGATGCACACATGCAAGGGGTGCCGGAACAAGTCCGGCAAGGTGGCCGACTACTCTTTTATTAAAGCATGATTAGTTAAGCCATATCATTTTTTATTTCAATCCGCTTTATCAAAATAGCCAAAACTCTACATGCTTAAATAAGCAATTGACCATTGGTAAAATATTCCAAATCAGTCCCCCATATTGGGTTAGATTTGTTTTCGTGTGGAGATTTCTGTTTATACTCTTATTATGCTTTAACCTTCAAGTTATAGCTCAGGAAAGTGCCTATTTTGTAAAGAAAAGTAGAGGTATTATCCAATTAGACGGTGTGCTAGATGAAGTAGACTGGCAGCAGGCTCAAGTGCTGACTAACTTTATGCAGCAGTTTCCTACAGACTCTTTACAGGCAAATTCACAGACCGAGATACGGATTACCTATGATGACAATTTTCTTTATTTCTCAGGTAAAATGTACGCTCAAGAGAGTGACAGAACGTATGTTACACCATCTTTAAGAAGAGATTTTAGGGGTGCTGCTAATGACGCACTGGTTTTTACGATTGATACCTTTCTGGACAATACTAATGCTTTTCAGTTTGGAGTAAATCCTTTTGGAGTACAGCGTGAAGGGCTAGTTGCTAATGGAGGCGGATCAGGTGGTGATCTGGATTTGTCATGGGATAATAAGTGGAAAGTAGAAGCAAAACAACATGAAGGCTATTGGACTGCTGAAGCAGCTATTCCATTCAAAAGTTTGCGATATAAAAAGGATGCAACACAGTGGAATATAAAATTCTACAGAGTAGACAGTGAAACTGGTGAGCGAACGGTATCAGCACCTACACCGCAAAATTTCAGAATCTATGCTTTGGCTTTTATGAACAAACTGGTTTTTGATAAACCACTGAAAAAGCCATCTACCAATGTTGTATTGATACCATATGTGGCCAGTGGTATGAATAGAGATTTTGACGATCCAGAGCAAACTGAATCTCAAAGTAATCTTTCTGTTGGTGGAGATGCTAAAATTGGTATTGGGCCTTCTTTAAACTTAGACCTTACCTTTAATCCAGATTTCTCGCAAGTGGAAGTAGACCAGCAGGTTACAAATCTTGACCGATTTGAGATATTCTTTCCTGAGAGACGGCAGTTCTTTCTAGAAAATGCCGACTTGTTTTCGGAATTTGGGCATCCGTTAACGAGACCATTTTTCTCTAGGAGAATAGGAGTAGCCGTGGATACTTCTACAGGTCAAAACATTCAAAATAAGATACATTTTGGAGCACGCTTGAGTGGTAAACTGGATAATAATTGGCGCATTGGTATTTTGAATATGCAAGCTGCTAAAGAAGAAGATATCAATTTACCAAGTACAAATTACACCGTTGCTGCCATTCAGAGAAAGGTATTTGGCAGGTCAAATATTGGAGCCATATTCGTTAATCGCCAGGTTGTTGAAGATAGTACCGGAGATTTTTCTATTGAAAAAGATAATTATTCCAGAGTAATTGGTATTGATTATAATTTGTCATCAATGGATGGTAAATGGTTGGGTAAGGTTTTTTATCATCGCGAGTTTGATCAGGATGAGAGTGATGGTAATTTCTCCCATGCAGCCTACCTCATATACAATTCTAAGACCTGGACATTTAGCTGGGCTCAAGTTTTAGTTGGAGACAAATATGATACTCAAGTTGGTTATACGCCACGGAATGATTTTTTCAGAATAAACCCAGAGATAGGGTATAATTTCTTCCCTAAATCAAGCTGGATAAATCAACATAGTATAAAAGCGGATGCAGAATATTTTTGGAAACAAGGAGAAAAAACTGATCACAGATATTCAACTAATTACAATATCCAACTTCAAAATACAGGTACTATAGAGGTCTCTTTAAATCAACGGTATACCTTTTTATTTGAGCCATTTGACCCAACAAGAACTGAAGGTTTAGAATTAGCAGCAGGTACGGACTACACTTATAATTCATTTGAGTTTAGTTATGCATCAGATTTTAGAAGAAAGGTAGGTTACTCTATTGGTGGATATTTAGGTGAATACTTTAATGGAGATAGATATAATATTAATAGTCAGGTAAACGTCAGGTTTCAGCCATATGGAGCACTGAGTATGACAGTAAACTATAATAAAATTGAGTTGCCTGACCCTTACAATAGCGCAGATCTGTTTTTGATAGGTCCGCGGTTTGATTTTACAATGACAAAAAAGCTATTCCTTACCACATTTGTGCAATACAATAGTCAGATAGAAAATGTTAACATTAATGCAAGGCTGCAGTGGCGTTTTAAGCCCGTTTCGGACATATTTCTGGTATATACCGATAATTACGGAACGGAAGATCAGTTTGGAGAGACTAGTTTTATAAAGAAAAACAGGGCGCTTGTGTTTAAAATCACCTATTGGCTGAACCTATAAAATTCCAATTACTAAAAACCCTAAGTAGGTTCCTAAGGCATTACCTAAAGTTCCAATTAGTATAGCTGGCAAAATCAACTCTTTACGGTTAAACGTTTCCGCAAGTGCCATAGCAGTTGTTCCACCACCTACATTGGCCTGACTGGCAATAGCTATCATTTCCCAATCTCGGTAAACGAGACCCCCAATTCCAATTATAAACAGACCATGAAGCAAAACTGCTAGGGATGTAAATATCAATAAAGTGATACCCACTTGTTGAAGATCAATAACTGAACTTATCTCACAATAAGCACCAATTACAGCAAGAAAAATATAAACTAAGTAAAGCCCAAGTGTATGGCTGCCATTTAGCCCACTCACAAATCGGGTTTGTGCCATGAGTATTCCTATTGTAGAAAGAATAAGAATGGAGGGTACTTCAGGAAGATATTGTGATAAAATGTCAGATACATAATAGGCTGCAACACCTAAAAATATCAACCACATTAACGATCGCATATCTATTTGGTCTGTTTTGGTATCATTGGACTTTTGACTTTTTACCAAAACCTTTTTGTCTTTCCAAAAACTTCTCATCATTACAGGAAGGGCAAGGGTTATGACCACCCAAACGGTGGTGACAACATTATCCACCGCTATGGTACCGGCATATAAGATTCCCTTTTTCTGAAAGTCATACTCTAGCGCCACTGCATTAAAATTAACACTGCCTCCTGTATATGTGCCAGTAAGCATACCTGCAATTGTACTAGCATTAGCGCCTATGGTATCTTGCGGAGAAACGATATACCATGATATCAAAATACCTATAGCTGTGGCAAAAGAGCCAATGAGAAAAAGAATAATCATTGGTGCCCCAGCTTTTTTTAACGATCTGAGGTTTACTTGAAGTAGCAAGTAGAAGATGGATATGGGTGCGAGATATTTGAATATTCCGCTATAAAGATCAATGCTGTTAGAAGCTGATGGTATTAGGTTAAGATTGGCAATTATTGCGGTAAAGATGATAACCAATAATGCCGCTCCGAATTTCTCACCAAACTTGGTGTTACCTGCATAAACGGAGAGTATCACCATCAGACACAACACTCCAAGTACATATATTGGATTTTCAATAAATGACATTGGGTAAAGATATAATATTTAGGTTATGTGTCAGGAGAAAAATCAAATTCTAATATTTACTTATGACTAGATAAGTTATTCAGGCCATTTTTGAGGTAGGGTAGAGGATGCGTTTTATTTTTTACTTGGGTTCGATGATAAGAAAAACAGCAGTACTGTCACCAATATTGAGTACCTCGTGCCATGCTATAGCATCATTATTAAAATTGCTTCCAGTGCGAACCTTTACTTCTCTGGTACCAGTAGTATCTGTTATTCTAAAGGTGCTTCCTCCTAGTGTGTACCCAAAATGGGCACTATGGTAATGCCTTTCATGACCTACCCCTGGTGGAAATGTGCATTTTAATACTCTTATTTTCGCGTTATCCTCTAGTAATTCACAGACCTTTTGGTTACCCCAGCCAGCTGCTAATGGATCAGGAAGTTCATGTATTGAATTTTGCGATTCCTGTCTAGCTTGGGTTTGTTCTTTTGGTTGGTCAGACTGGCAACCTGATAAAAGGAATAAAACCATTGACAGATAGATACCTGATTTTTGTAATTGGGGAGTTAGGATTCTTTTCATAATTTCTAAATTGTTCGATTATTCGATTTTGAGTATCGAAAGAGATAAAAATAAACGTTTAAAGGTATCTCAATTTCCTACCAAGATTAATGAGTTTTATCACCACTTCATGACTTAAGTACAAGCCAATAATACATAGCCACATATTGCTATTACGAAAGATGCTATGCATACCGGTAAAAGATTCTTTTTTAATACCGCATTAAAATCTGTAATGCCAGCTACAGCACCTGCGGCAATGATGTTGAATAAACAAACTGCATTACCTAAAGAAGCTCCAGCAAGCTGTAAGCTTAGTATAATATTAGTATCAAAACCAAGGCTATTTGCTGCATTATACTGTAATGGTCCAAAAATGATGTTAGAAACGGTGGTACTTCCAGTAATAAATGCCCCAAGTACGCCTATAAAAGGTGAAAGAAAAGGGAATGCATCACCTGCTTCTACAAACACCCCAGACATGGCTGTAATCATGGAAGGCATATCTTCACTACCACTGTTCATCATCAGTTGTGTAATGGCTAGTGAAGGAAAAAGAACCGCAAAAACTGCAGTAGTTTTAATAATAACAGGCTTGTAATTGAGTTTGAAATTTCCTGAACGCCAAAGTGCAAAACTTGCTGCTAATAAAAAGGGAACTAGAGGTGAACGCAAAGGCTGCATTGAGGAAGAAATATTTGTAC
>CAYGNU010000172.1:0-8616 GCA_964351175.1 uncultured Roseivirgaceae bacterium
TTCATTTTTTAATAAGAATAACATGGAAAGCATACTTGCAATCGGCATGCCCGGGGGTTGGGAATGGATCATAATCATCTTGGTTGTTTTAATATTTTTTGGCGCCAAAAAAATTCCTGAATTGGCCAGAGGTCTGGGAAGAGGCATTAGAGAATTTAAAGATGCTACTAAAGAGATTAAAAAAGACATCGAAGATTCCAGCAAAATAGAGGAAGAAAACAAAGCGTAAACTTTGAAAACATACACTTCTTTAAATCTTATCAAAGAAGATTTAAAAAATGGTTCTCTAACCTGCACTCAACTTGTTGAGCATTATTTACATAACATTCAGAACAAAGAACACCTGAATGCACTAGTAGAGGTATATGCAGATGAAGCGAAGGAAGTGGCAAAACAAGTAGACGAAAAACTAAAAAAAGGTACTGCTGGTAAACTTGCCGGCATGGTAGTTACCCTTAAAGATGTCTTATGCCATAAGGATCACAGACTACAGGCTGGAAGCCAAATTCTAAAAGATTTTCATTCTCAATTTAACGGAACAGCCGTTCAAAAATTAATAGACGAGGATGCCATTATTATCGGACGTAACAATTGTGACGAATTTGCCATGGGCTCCTCGAACGAAAACTCTTCTTTTGGCAAAGTATTAAATGACTTAGACAATGATCGCGTACCAGGAGGATCCTCAGGAGGTTCAGCAGTGGCAGTTCAGGCTGACATGTGTCTCATTTCACTTGGTTCAGATACGGGTGGTTCTGTAAGGCAGCCAGCTGCATTCTGTGGAATCATTGGTTTAAAACCAACCTATTCCAGAATCTCAAGACACGGCCTTATTGCTTATGCCTCATCTTTCGACTGTATTGGCATCTTCGGTAAGCAAACAGAGGACATTGCCTTAGTTTTAGAAGTAATTTCAGGTTGTGACGAATTTGATAGCACCGTTTCGCATCTTGAAGTTCCTAAATATTCAAATAGCCTTGCTGTAAAAGATAAGAAGTTTAGAGTAGCTTACATTAAAGAGACTTTAGTTTCAGAAGGACTGGCCCCAGAAATTAGGAGTAATATTGAAGCTCAAATTAGTCGACTTGAGGATAATGGTCATACTGTAGAAGCTGTAGATTTCCCTCTTCTTGACCATATTCTTCCTACTTATTATATACTTACTACGGCCGAAGCAAGTTCTAACCTTTCAAGGTTTGACGGAGTAAAATATGGTTACCGTACGGAAGCCCCCACTTCGCTAGAAAATATGTATAAGCATACTAGATCTGAAGGTTTTGGTGAAGAAGTGAAGCAGAGAATAATGCTAGGAACATTTGTATTGAGTGCCAGCTATTATGACGCGTACTATAATAAAGCTCAAAAAGTAAGAAGACTAATTAGAGATGCCAGTAAGGATATATTAAGCAGTTACGATTTTATAATAACTCCAACCACGCCTACCACAGCATTTAAGTTTGGAGAACATTCTGAGGATCCATTGTCTATGTACTTGGCCGACCTTTATACCGTTCAGGCTTCAGTGGCAGGTTTACCTGCAATTTCAGTGCCCTCAGGAAATGACAAAGGGAACTTACCTATTGGCATTCAGGTTATGGCAGATGACTTCGAAGAAGAAAAACTCTTGGCTTTCTCAGATTATTTACTGAAGTTGAACTAATTTATGAATAGCAAAATCACCATAGTATTCACTTTTTTACTCGGTATTATGCCGCTGGCAGATACCCTTTCTCAAGAAGAACTGACTTCTGAAATAATCGAAGAAGAATATATACCTGGTGAAGCTGATTATGATCTTATTAAAGACAGGCTGAGTTGTATTGAAAAGAGAATTCCTTTAAATTACAATACTCGTGTTCATGCCTTTGTTAACTATTTTACTGTTAAGGATCGCGAATACACCAAAATGATTTTAAAAAGGAGAAATGTCTACTTTCCTTTATTCGAAAAATATCTTGCAAAATATAGGCTTCCTGAAGAACTGAAGTACTTATCAATAATAGAGTCTGGGCTTAATCCAGTGGCAGTTTCTAGTGCCAAAGCTGTTGGTCTCTGGCAGTTCATGTCTGCTACAGGTCGATACTTTGACCTCAATAATGACTGGTATATTGATGATCGAATGGATCCTGAAAAATCTACTGAGGCTGCTTGCAGGTACTTAAAGCAACTTTATAGTATGTTCGGAGACTGGGAATTAGCCATTGCTGCTTACAATACGGGGCCAGGAAATATTAGAAAAGCGATAAGAAGATCAGGATACAAAAAAACATTCTGGGAGATTTACCCGCATTTATACCGGGAAACAAGATCTTATTTACCCCAATTCACAGCCATGGTCTATACCATGAACTACGCACATGAACATAATTTTATTGAAACAGAACTTGAGTACTCTGTGGAGGTTGACACAATAAATGTTGATCATTATGTGCATCTTGAAACATTGGCATCACAACTCAACCTTTGTGAAGATGATCTGAAAAAGCTCAACCCAGGGTTAAGAAGAGGAGTAGTTCCAGATAACATAAAAGGATATGCGTTAAAAATACCAATAGATTCTAAAGAAGCTCTTAATATTTCAAGAATAGATATTTTAGATTCTGCTAGCAAAGTGGGTAAAAAGGAAATAGACCATTTAGCGAGAAACATGGAAGGGAGCACGTATGGTCGTGATAAGATAATATATAAGGTGAGAAGTGGAGATGTATTGGGTAAGATTGCCGAACGTCACCAAGTAAGAGTTAGTGATTTAAAAACCTGGAATAAAATCTATGGCACTACTATTAGGGTTGGTCAAAGTTTAACTATCTGGCAAAAGCCGGGTTTGATTGCTAAAAACACAGCTCCAGTATTTAAAAAATTACCTAATGGAACTAAGACTTACATTGTTCAGCCAGGTGACACCTTATGGGATATCTCAAGAAAATTTGAAGGACTGAGTATTGAAAAACTGAAAACACTGAATGAATTAGAATCAAATAAAATAAAAGTCGGCCAGTCTCTTATAATTGGCTCCTAACAGTTTTCTCTTTCTATTAGTCTTTATCTAAAAACCTTCATTTCTTTGTGACTTTGGCGATCAAAATAATTATGATCATAAAACTCCATTATCTATGAATTTAAAGCATCTCCTGATAGTATTTTTAATGTTTGTAATGAGCTGTGACGGAAAAAAAGAAACAGCCTTATTACCAAAAGCAAGTGGGAATTCTGCTGAAATGATAGTAGTAATGGACTCTGCCCAATGGCAAGGTCAGATTGGTGATGCAATACGAGCCACATTTCAGGCCGAGATTGGCACCCTGCCAAGACAAGAACCAATGTTCAAAATAAACCGTGTAGACCCGCGTAAAATGAACAATATACTGAAGTCGGTTAGGAATTTGATTTTCGTTATGACTTTAGACAGTAATACTCCTAGCTCAAAAACGCTAAAAAGCTACTTCACAAAAAGCTCATTGGACAGAATTAGATCAAACGATAAGCTATTTGTCTATACTGCAGCTGATGAATTTGCCAGAGGACAAAGCGTAATGTATCTATTTGGCAAGGACGAAGCCGCTCTTTACAATAACATCACCAACTCTAAAGATCAACTGCAAACACATTTCAATCAAGTTGAAAATAAGAGACTTTATAGTGGCTTATATAAATCCAATGAAATGACTGGCTTTGCCACTGTTTTACAAAATGAACATCAGTGCTCTATGAGAATTCCTTTTGGATATAAAATGGTGATTAGTGAACCTGGCTTTGTATGGTTGAGACAAATAAATGATGAGAGTGATAAGGATATTTTTATCACGTATAAAGATTACATAAGTGAATCAGCTTTTAAACAGGAGAAAATCATCCAATTTCGAGACTCTGTAGCCCAAAATCAGTTATTTGAAGATCCTGATAATGAAAATTCTTATATTAGGACTGAAACAGCTGTACCTTATATTCCAGTTGTAAGCAAAGAAATTAGCTTTAACGGTAAATTTGGGGTAGAAACCCGGGGTTTATGGAAAACCAATAATCTCTCTATGGGTGGACCATTTTTAGGTTATACATTGGTTGATGAAGACTTAAATAGAATCTATTATGTAGAGGGGTTTCTATATAGCCCAGGTAAGCCACAGCGTGAGTTTATGCGTGAATTAGAAGTTATATTAAATACATTCAAAGTATCTTCTGAATTCAGCACAGCGAAATAGGCGCTATTATTTCGTATTTTTACTTTCTTAGTACATTCAATTAATTTTTGTTATTCTAACATCATGAGCATAAAAATCAGAAAAGAAGACGCTCTAAATTATCACACCCAAGGGCAGCCGGGTAAAATTGAAGTAGTACCAACCAAACCCATGGATTCTCAAATGGATTTGGCATTAGCATACTCTCCTGGCGTAGCAGAACCTTGTAAAGAAATTGCAGAGAATAAAGATGATGTTTATAAATATACTGCCAAAGGTAATCTTGTTGGGGTTATCTCAAATGGTACAGCCGTTTTAGGTCTAGGGAATATTGGCCCAGAGGCTTCAAAGCCCGTAATGGAAGGTAAAGGTGTCTTGTTTAAGAAATTTGCAGGCATAGATGTGTTTGATATTGAAATTGACGAAGAAGATCCGGATAAATTCATTCAAATAGTTAAGTCACTTGAACCAACATTTGGTGGTATTAACCTAGAGGATATTAAAGCTCCTGAGAGTTTTAAAATTGAAAGGACACTTAAGGAGCAAATGAATATACCCATCATGCATGATGATCAGCATGGAACGGCCATTATTTCTGCCGCGGCCCTTATCAATGCCCTCGAATTGGTCAACAAGAAAATAGAAGAAATCTCCATTGTTGTAAATGGAGCAGGTGCAGCTGCTGTTGCATGTACTAAGATTTATCTTGCCTTAGGAGCTCGCAAAGAAAATATTATCATGTGCGATAGTAAGGGTGTAATCAATAAGAAGCGTGAAAATCTTGATGAATCAAAAGCCGAATTTATTACATCCAAAGATATTGATACTTTAGATGAAGCCATGAAAGGTGCAGATTTCTTTTTAGGTTTATCCGTAGCAGACATCTTAACTCCTGAGAACATTATGTCCATGGCAGACAACCCCATTGTATTTGCTTTGGCCAATCCTAATCCTGAAATCGCTTATGATTTAGCTAAGGAAGTACGAGAAGATATTATTTTGGCTACAGGTCGTTCAGATCATCCTAATCAGGTAAATAATGTACTTGGCTTCCCTTATATATTTAGAGGAGCTTTAGATGTAAGAGCAACAGCCATCAACGAAGAAATGAAATTAGCTGCGGTGCTTGCACTGGCTGCATTAACAAAAGAAACAGTACCAGATTTAGTTAATAAAGCCTATGGTGATAATAAAATTCAGTTTGGCCCTGAATATTTGATTCCAAAACCATTAGATCCAAGATTGATCACCACTATCTCTCCTGCCGTTGCTAAGGCAGCCATGGATTCAGGAGTGGCAAAAGTGCAAATAACCAATTGGGAAGAGTATAAATTAGATTTAGAAAAGCGCATTGGAATTGATCAAAAACTTATTTCAAGAATAATAAGTCGTGCCAAGAAAAACCCAAAACGAGTTGTTTTTGCAGAAGCCCACGACCTTAGAATATTAAAAGCAGCGCAAATAGTTGCTGATGAAGGCATAGGATTCCCAATTCTGTTGGGAAAACGTACCATAATCCAGAAACTCATAGATGAGAACAATCTTGATCTAGCAGACTGTCAAATTTTCGACACTTATGAAGAAGATGAAAGGGTAGAGAAATTTGCTAAATTTTACTACGAGAAGAGAAAAAGAAAAGGTGTCACGCTATATGATGCCAATAAGCTAATGCGCGAACGTAATATGTTTGGCTGCATGCTCGTTGAGCACGATGAAGCAGATGGGTTAGTTTCAGGATTAACTAAAGATTATCCAAAAACAATATTACCAGCATTGCAAGTAATTGGAATGGAGCCTGAAGTAAAAAAAGTGGCCGGTATGTATATAATGCTCACTAAAAAAGGAACTTTCTTTTTTGCGGATACAACCGTAAATGTAAATCCTACTCCTGAAGAATTGGTGGATATTATAGGCTTAACTGCACGAGGTGTGAGATTCTTTGACGTTGAGCCTAGAATTGCAGTACTGTCATATTCTAATTTTGGATCAAGTAAAGGTGCTGTTCCTACCAAAACTCAAGCCGCTGTTAAACTCGCTAAGGCCAAGTTTCCTGAATTAAATATTGAAGGTGATATTCAAGCGAATGTAGCAATAGACACTGAAATTCAGCAAGAAAATTATCCTTTCAGTGACCTTGCAGAGAAAGGGGCTAATACTTTAATATTTCCAAATTTAGAGTCTGGCAATATCGCTTATAAATTACTGATGGAAATAGGAGGAGCACAAACCATAGGTCCAATTTTACTAGGAATGAAGAGACCAGTGCATGTCTTACAGCTTGGTAGCTCAGTGAGAGAAATCGTTAATATGGCGGCCATCACTGTAGTTGACGCGCAATTCCACAATCAAAAAGCTAGTTTATGATTTCATACTTAAAAGGTAAACTCGTAATCAAGGAGCCTACTCACGCAATAATAGATGTTAATGGGGTAGGTTATCATGTTAATATATCGTTAAGCACATTCTCTGAAATAAAGAACCAAGAAAATATACTAATTCATACCTATCTGCATATTAAAGAAGATGGTCATACGCTATTTGGCTTTAGCCATGAATCTGAAAAGAAAATGTTTTTGAACCTGCTTTCAATCTCCGGTGTGGGTCCTAGTACTGCTTTGATGATTCAATCCTCTCTATCTGCTGAAGAATTAAAGCAAGCTATAGCCTCTGAAGACGTTAAAACGATTCAGGGAGTCAAAGGAGTTGGCGCGAAAACTGCGCAAAGAATTATTCTTGAATTAAAAGATAAGATCCGCAAAGAAGGGCTGTATACTGAGGCAGATAAGATTAGCTCAACCTCACACAATACATTGCGCAGCGAAGCGTTATCAGCCTTAACAACGCTTGGAATAAACAAAAGCGCTGCCGAAAAAAGTATCGATGGCATCCTTAAAAATTCGGGAAATACGATTACTTTGGAGGAATTAATTAAGCTCACATTAAAAAACGCCTGAGAGTTTTAAGTTTTGATTTTTTGGAAAATTGACAAGTCATTTTATGCCGTAATTTGTGCATTTGGTTTATGCTTGGGCATGGCTGAGTCTGCTAATTCCGAAAATAAGAAAAGGTCATTTTTTCAAGGACAAAAGCCAATTGCATCTGATTCTGTAAAGAAAGACAGTACTATAAACGAGCCTTACAAACCTTCTAGACAACCAACCTATAAACCAAAAGATAGGTTTGGTGATCCCTTCAGTAGTCACCCAAGCCATTCACCACTCCTTTTGGAAGATCCCGCATCACTACAGCTTGACGTAGAGATTGACACAGGAATGAACTATACTATCTATGAAAAGATAGGTGACCTCAATTACCGTCCTACTTCTTCAATGACATTTGAGGAGTTTAAGCAATATCAGGAACGGCAGCAACTAAAAGACTATTGGAAAAATAGATCGTCTGGACTTGATGGTGAAAGTGCCGTAAGTGGAAGGAATCTGATCCCTCCTATCTATGTAAGTCCAATTTTTGACAGGATTTTTGGAGGGACTTATGTTGAAATTATACCTAGAGGTTTTGTTACACTTGATTTTGGCGGACGCTGGCAAAGAGTAAATAATCCTAGTATACCAATCAGACAGCAAAGAAATGGCGGATTTGAGTTTGACCAGCAGATAAGTATGAACGTGGTGGGTAAAATTGGAGAAAAACTTCAGGTTACTGCCAACTTTGACAACAACAACTCCTTCGACTTTGAGAACAATCTGAAGGTAGAATATACCGGCTTTGAAGAAGATATGCTTCAGAAATTGGAGATTGGTAATGTTAGTCTCCCTCTAAACAATAGTTTAATTTCTGGTGCCCAAAATCTTTTTGGTGTAAAAGCTCAGCTTCAATTTGGTGATTTATATGTTACATCGGTAGCCTCAACACAGCGAGGTAAGACAGAAACGCTGACCATTGATGGTGGCGGTGGCGCCCAAGGAAGAAAATTTGAACTTCAGGCATCCAATTACGATGAAAATCGACATTTCTTTTTATCCCACTTTTTCAGGGAAAATTATGAGAAATGGTTATCTACTATACCAAACATCAATTCAGGTGTCAACATAACGCGTGTAGAGGTTTATGTTGTTAATAGAAATAATGATACCCGTACCACAAGAAACGTTGCCGGATTCATGGATATGGGTGAATCTCAAGCAAAAAATATTTACAGAGACAATGTGATTAGTCCACTTAATCCTGTGGCTAACTTTCCTGCCAAAAATAATGGGAACAATCTTTTTGACTACCTAGCAAACATTCCTAGAGATGCTGATCAGATAAATGCAGCACTCGAAGGAATAGGATTTGAAAACGGACTTGACTTTGAGAAAATAACAACTGCTAGAAAACTAGACCCTAATGAATTCACGATAAACAAAAAGCTCGGGTATATTTCATTATTCAGAAAACTTCAAAATGACGAAGCGCTGGCGGTTTCTTTTGAATACAC
>CAYGNU010000173.1:0-8608 GCA_964351175.1 uncultured Roseivirgaceae bacterium
TGTTTTCTTTATATAATTTGAATTCTCCCCTCGGATAAACAAAACTGGTTTTGATTTCATCAATCTTCCATTTAAGCCTTCTCCTATAATTTCTATATTTTTGGAAATAACGGGCAAATTAATTTTCCATTTAAACCCATCAGAGTCTCTACTCAAATTTTTAAGTAAAAATTGCCTGATGCCAAATTCTGGAACATATTTAGACAAAGAATTATCAGCTTCATTTCTTGACAACAGTTCCTTTAAGTTTAAAGATTCAAGCCCCTCTAAAATTGAATCATGGTGAACAGGATATGATTTAGGAGCAATATCAACAACAACTAACTTATCCCAGCTCTCTGGATTATTAACTGCATACTGCATTGCAGTTTTGCCGCCCATTGAATGGCCTAAAATAATTGGATCACTTATATTATTTTCTTCAATAAATTGTTTCAAATCATCAGCCATAGCCAAATAATTAAACTCCTCGCTATGAGGAGACTGGCCGTGATTTCGTTGATCTATTAAATAGACCCTATAGATTTCACTAAGTGTCTTTCCAATTGTGAGCCAATTATCTGAAGAGCCAAACAACCCATGTAGAATTATTAATGGTTGACCCTCTCCCATTTGCCTAAAAAATAATTTCATACGCTAATTTAGGTTCTAATTACTGTTGGTATAATATTGGTATAAACTTAGGTCATTAATCTTTAATCCGTTAAGTGGTTATAAAGTTGTTTAATTCATATATTGAAAAAAATACAGGAAATTATGAATCCACTCAAAATCAAACTTTCAGTACTATTCATTACATCAATATATTCGCTAGCATTTAGTCAAGCTGAGTTGAAAAAATTACCCCCAAATATTAATCACCCTTCAATAAATTTATATGCCCCAGCCATAAGTGGTGATGGCGAGTCGATCATTTATTTATCAGATTATACTGATGATGGTTACCATACTATGTTTTATGCCACAAAAAAGAGTGTCTCTTCTTGGAATGATGGTGTTGAAGTATCAAAAAACGTTAATCGCCCTACACTGAATTACAGGGGTGGTTATAGCCTATCTTTTGAAGGTGATATGCTCATTTTTACTTCAAGAAAATCTGGTTTGGGTGGATTTGAATTATGGTATAGCAATAAAGAAGGTAATAATTGGGGGGTAGCCAAAAATTTTGGAAGCCCAATTAATTCTGCTAGCAATGAAGGCACGGCCTCTCTATCTGTGGACGGTGAAACAATGTATTTTATGAGATGTGATCAAATGTCAGAATACAAAGGTGCATCCGGTTGTAAACTTATGGTAGCAACTAAGAAGTTTGGTAAATGGCAGGATCCAGTTGAACTACCTTCCAATGTGAATACAGGAAATTCACAGAATCCTAAAATTCTTGCAGATGGAAATACATTACTTTTTTCATCAGATCAATTTGGAGGCAAAGGTGGACTTGACCTATATATGACTAGGAAATTAGGAGACAAATGGTCGGATCCAGCGCCCATGAATTTCATCAATTCTCCTCAAGATGATCAGTTTGTTAGTATTCCTTCAAAAGGCCGGTATATATACACATCAATGAAAGATTCTAGAAGTTTTGAAATTGTTCAGGTTCTCATCCCAGAAGAGTTTCAACCCAAAAAAGTGATGCGTGTACAAGGTTCAGTTACAGATAAACAAACTGGTGAACCCCTAAATGCTACATTGACTGTATTTAATATTGATTTGAGAGACAGACTTTTCAATGAAAAAATTGGAACCAAGGGGGAGTTTTCATTGGTTATGAATGAAGGGTCTCACTATGATTTAGCATTGAAAAGTGACGATCAGACTTACATGTACTATTCCAAAATTTACGCCTTGGATGAAATAGGAAATAGAGATAAACAGAACTTAAGAATTGAGCTTGAACCTATGTCCGCAGGCAGTGAATATGAGACTGCAATAAGGTTTAAGGAATATAGCAGCGAGTTGGATGACTTAAGTACTTTCGAACTGAGAAGACTTGCTGATCTTACAAGGAGAAACTCGAACATGAAGTTTGAACTCGACATTTATCAAAACAACTACAAAGAAGATTCAGTCTTTAGTGATAGTGATTTAACAGTGTTAGCACTTGATTCGATCTATATAGAAAAGAAAATAATAGATACTATTTCTGTTTCAAGTACAAATTCAAAAATTGATTCGCTTGGCATGTCCACTCAAGAGGTAGATTCTTTACTTACTCGTATGAACGAAACTCAGTATGAAGATTCCATTGTATATTCAACCATTAATGTATTAAAAATTAAAAAGACCTACCACAATGATAGAACGGAAAAACAAGCTGAAGAAGTTAAGGCGTATCTCGTGGAAAGAGGAGCAAATCCTGAAAATATAATAATTAAGCGATTTAAAAATGTTGCTGACACTACAAAAAGAGAAGATCAAGCCACCGATGTCATTGTTAAACTAAAAATCTTATCTCTTTAATTAGTCTTGTGGGATCATAGGTACTACTACAAGAGTTTGATCCCACATCAAAACCAAATCAATTTCTTCATGCATTTCTTCAAATGCTATAGTGAATTGCTCGAACATGTTTTTTGTATTTATTGGGGCTACTTCGGCTACCAACTGTTGATTATCTAGATCATTAGCAGCCTCACCTGATAAATCAACCCCCCAACCTGGCACTGTTTTGTTAAATATCACTTGCCAGGAATACTTCCCAGGAATGGTAAATAATGCGTATTCTCCCTTTGGCAAAATTTCTTCTCCAATTTTTAAGTCCACATTAGTCTTAAAAATTGTTGGCTCATTAGCTCCTGTCCTCCAAACCTGATCATAAGGTACTAGCCCACCAAATATGACTCTTTCCTTTTTGAATGGCCTGCCGTAGCTTACAGAAACCTCAATATTATCTTTGGTATAATTGGCCTTGTCCATTGGACTGAATGATTTTGTGTACATTCTTATACCAACTATCGAAACAGCAATTACAGCAACTGCAATACCGGCAATTACAATTATTTTTTTCATGAAATAAAGTAAATGATCATTTGTGACAAACAGATACGCCAATAATAGCATTTTGTTTCGAGAACAAGGTACTACTGCTGAATTAAACCCCTATAGTTAGCTCCAATGTAATTTTAATTCTAAAATAGAAGCGTTTTTAAAAGTCCTTTACATTTAATGCACTATTTTCTCACTTGGCTTCCCACTTCGATAAAAATACTGCCACTCACCAGATTTCTCCCCATTGACAAACATTCCTTCCGATTCTATATTACCATTCTTATGATAAAACTTCCAACTACCGTCTTTAACACCATCTTTAAATTGCCCTTCTTCTGCCAGAGTTCCGTTATCTAAGTAATACTCCCATTTCCCATTTGGAACCCCTGCTTGAAACTCACATTTAATTTCAACCTCCCCATTTAAATAGTAGTCAATTTTTACACCTGTCCCTTTTCTCAAAGTGCCAGAACTCAATGTATCACCGGAAGTCATATAATAATCGCTTACCTCCCAGATCAATCCTTGTTTCCAATTTTCTTCAACCATGAGCTGACCTGTATCATGAAATATCCCCCAAAGACCATCCTCTAAACCATTAATAAAGGAACCAACTGACTTGAGTTTTCCGTTTTCATGATATGAAAACCACTGACCATTCTGAAGGTTATTTTTATAAGTGCCCTCCTCCATTAAAATGCCTGATTCATAGAAAAATCTCCAGTTTCCAGACCTTAAATCATTTTCATAAAATCCGGTTATTCTAGTTTTGCCATTATTGTAGTAGCTTCTGTAAATACTGTCCTTTTTGTTATTTTTATAAAAAAATTGTTCCTCAATATCCTCATCATCATAATAATAGCGCCAGACTTTATCCTTTTTACCCTCTGAGTAAAACCCCTCTACAATGAGATTTCTAAAAAGATTATATTCCTTCCAGACACCATTAGTTGTATCGTTAGCATATTCAGCTTCAACTATCAGTTCTCTTGTTGGGGCAAACTCCCGAACTACTCCTTCAATTTTGCCCTCAACATATTCGAGAACGGTTTTTCTTATCCCAGATTCATAATAGTACGTCCAGTTGCCAGATTTCTTACCATCATTTAACCCTCCCTTTACCCTCATATTTCCTGAAGGGAAATATTCTAAATAAGTAATAGGAACGTCATTTTTAAAAAATATTCTAGCATAGATAGAGCCAGATAAATAATAAAATTCCCAGTTTCCTTCTAGCTTCCCGTCTGAAAAAGAACCTGCTTTTTGTAATACATTATTCCTATAATAAAATTTCCAACGGCCTTCCTTTTTTCCATTTTCAATATTGCCAATACCATACGTTAAACTGTCTGGTTCATAAACTTTTGATTGCTGTGCATCTGCTGAATTGAAAACAAATAGCATGACAAATGAAGAGCAAAAAATAATAGCTGGATTTAAATTCTTCACAATAATTTTATAATGTTACTATCCGGTTTATATTTGTTCCCTAAACTTAATCAATAAAGATATGTCTGCATTATTAGTTGTATTCGCATTATTCATTTTAGCGATTGTTTCGCCAAAAATTTTCCCTAATAAAAAATTTAGCAACAACCAGCACGACATCAATAACTCTACTGAACAATAGCAGTAGCCTCAATTTCAACGAGATATTCTGGAGAAATTAATCTGCTTACTTCAACCATTGAAGTAGCAGGCTTAATATCGAGAAAAAACTCACCATGAGCTCTGCCAATATCATGCCATTGTTCAATATTGATCACATAAATTCTGGTTCTAATTACATTTTCCAATTGAGCTCCTAATTTTTCTAAGGATTCCTCAATAATTTCAAGACACTGTTTAGTCTGGAGGTAAGCATCTGCCTCACCCACTACTGACCCTTTTTTTAATGCAACTGTTCCAGAAACCTCTATGTGGTTGCCAATTTTAACTGCTCTTGAATAACCAACATCTTCCTCCCATTGCGCTCCTGATGAAACATTAACTCTGTTTTCCATAACTATAATTTACGTAGTTTTAAAATTGAATAGTTAATTTAAAATTATGAAGAATATCTGTGTCTTTTGTGGTTCAAGTTATGGTCTTGAAGAAATATATACACAACAAGCCAAGGCCTTAGGCGAACTCATTGCTAAAAATGGACTTAGTCTTGTGTACGGTGGTGGTAACGTTGGGCTAATGGGAGTCATAGCTGATGAAGTCCTGAAAAATGGTGGAAAGGTAATTGGTGTTATTCCTGAATTTCTTAAAGACAAAGAAGTAGGGCACAGCCAGCTTACTGAAATGCATGTTGTAAACAGTATGCATGAAAGAAAACTACTAATGGCGGAACTTTCCGATGCCTTTATTGCCATGCCAGGTGGGTTAGGCACTCTTGAAGAATTAGCGGAAATATCTACATGGGTACAGTTGGAACTCATGAAAAAACCTGTAGGAATTCTTAATGTTAACGGATTTTATGACGCACTTATACAGCAATTAGATTTTATGACTTCTCAAGGATTTATTAAAGATCAGAATAGGAAAAACATTGTTCATGAAGAGGATGCCTTAAAACTCTACAATAAAATATCAACTTTTACTTTTAATGATTATTCAATCTGGTCTGATTTAGACAAGTCTTAAATGTTCAATTACGAACACCCCGTTATTGAACATCGTACATTAAATTAAAGCCTACCGCTTCTATTTCCTTAAAAAGGTAGATTCTTAATGTGGTATGATATATGGCCTAATTAAGCCATGATAGGTTTCTATTATAAAATCATCACCAGAAAGTTTAAAATGCGAAACACTAATACAGTGTTTCAGATCATGTTCTATTTGGTCTTTATGCTGAGTACTGCGGGGGAAATGCGTCCTGAAAATCTCATCGTTTCAACTGTCATTGGAATTGTATTAATGGCACTTCTTTATTACAACTATAATTCTTTCGGGCAAAAAAAGTTTGATGCAATTGTACAAATGCTTGGTTCTACAAAAGGACAAAATATATTATATCAGTTTCTAAATACTTCTTCATCAGCATTCCTTTCATTACTCATCTATCTTGTTCTATCAGATTTGACCAAATTGATTAATACTAATTTTAATTTCTTAGATGCTTCCAATGTATTAAGTCTAAACAATTTGCCTTTGACATTTTTAATTATCTTAGGAATTAATCTAACTACTAGTGTTATTGTATTTATTAATAAAAAAGAAACGAATTTATTTAAAATATTAAGAAGCTGACAAATCACCCAGATTGCGTCATGAAGTATTCATTTAAAAAAAATAACCTTGTTTAATGGCTGATAATTACCTCCTTACGTATGGTAATTGGCAGGTGTCTTTTATGAGAAAACTTTTACTTACCCTTTTTGCATTATTCTTACTTATCAATCCGGCCCTCAAAGGGCAGGAACTAGGCTTTAAAATTTTAAATAATCAGCAAAAAGTAAGAATCCCATTTCAATTATTTAATAATCTAATTGTAGTGCCTGTTATTCTTAATAATCAGCTACCGTTAAAATTTGTGCTGGATACTGGGGTAAGAACTACCATACTTACAGAGAAAGCATATAGTGACATTTTGAATCTTTCCTATGCACGAAAATATACTATTTCCGGTGTAGGGACAGAGAGGGATCAAGGTGTTGAAGCATATATAACTAATGGCGTCTCACTAACATTGCCTGGTGTAAGAGGTCTTGGCCATGCCATGCTTGTTTTGGAAGAAGATTATCTTGAACTACGAAATTACTTAGGAACAGAAGTACATGGCATTCTTGGCTATGAGTTATTTAGCCGATTTGTGGTGAAAATTGATTACGACAATAAAGTCCTCACCTTGTCCACACCAAAAGATTTTAAGCCTAATAGAAGGTTTCAAGAGATTCAAATGGAAATCCAAGATACTAAACCTTATATCCATGGATCAGTAACATATTTTAAAAATGACCCCATAGATTTAAAGTTGATGATCGATTCTGGCGCCAGTCATGGATTACTTCTTGATCCACAGTCAGACTCCTGTCTTTTTATACCAGATAATAATATCGCTGCCAATTTAGGCCGCGGGCTGGGAGGCGAGTTAAATGGAAAAATTGCCAGGCTTGAAAATTTTAAAATAGGTAAAAGAGGGTGGGATGATCTATTAGTCACATTTCCAGATACTAATGTCTATCTCGATAGCCTTAAAAAAACTGATGTCTTCAGAAATGGATCAATTGGCGGTGCGATATTGAGTCGTTTCAAAGTAATATTCGATTTCCCGAACGAGAAAGTATACTTAAAAAAAGGTAGCAACTTCAAAAAGAAATTCTTCTATAACATGAGCGGAATCGTAGTAAAGGCAAAGGGAAGCAGATTGTCAACTTTTGAAATTGTCGATATACGTGAAAATTCATCTGGAGATTTAGCAGGTTTAAAAAAAGGCGATATAATCACCTCTATTAACAATGTTCCAACCAATAGACTCGTGCTTGGCAATATTGTGAGCATGCTAAATCAAAAAGAAAACAAACGCTTAAGAATTGAAGTAAGGCGTGGCAATGATAAGTTTAAGACTGTTTTCAGGCTAAAAAATCAAATCTAATTCTGAATAAAAGATATTAATCTTGATTTGTTCTTTTTATACTTTTTATAAATATAAGTGTGCATTCTCTTGAACTTTATGGCATTCAATATTGAATGAGATAGTGAGTCTGAAGTCATTGATTCCTTTAATACATAGTCCTGAACCTCACTAAATCCCTCTTTATAATTAGAGTTCTTAATAACCGTAATTGGTATATTTTTGGTTTTATTATCAGAAGAAAGTTTTTTAATGAGTTTGACAATATCAAGTCGACTTAAATTATCATCAATTAGAATGCATGAAGGACTAAATTTTCGAATTTTGTTGACTAACCCTTTTAGTTCAAAACCTATTTCTGTTTTAAAAGTTCTACTTTTAATGTCTTTAAGTTTATCATAAATCGAACTTAATTCGATAGGGTTGTTTCCTATTAAGAAAACATTGATCGACTCATTAATTGGGGTAGGCGTAAGCGTTTCCATAAACAATTCAGTTTGATGCAATTTAACGATTTGTAGATTTAATTGTTTTAGATTACGAGTAATTTTTGTGTAAGATTTGAAAGAAAAAAATACATTTTTTGATATTACCGTAGTTGGCGGAGGCCTAGCAGGGCTTGTGAGTGCTATTTTACTTCAACGGCAAAATTTAAAAGTTGCTTTAGTTGAAAAAAAAGAATACCCCTTCCATCGTGTATGTGGGGAATATATTTCCAACGAGGTGGTTGATTTTTTAAAAAGAAATGATATTTATCCTGATTCACAGACGCCATCTACCTTAAATGAATTTGTATTAACTTCTATTAAGGGAGAGAAGGCTTCTGTCCCATTGGACCTAGGTGGTTTTGGGCTGAGTAGGTATTCTTTCGATTTATTCCTTTTTGAAAAAGCCAAAGAAGCGGGGGTTGAAATAATTACAGATGCTGTTGACAAAATATCTTTTGAAGATGATGATCAGTTTTTAATAGCTCTTAAAAAAGGAAAGCCTCTAAGTTGCAAAATAGTGATTGGAGCCTTTGGCAAAAGATCTAATATTGACAGGGAAATGGAT
>CAYGNU010000174.1:0-8592 GCA_964351175.1 uncultured Roseivirgaceae bacterium
AAAAAAGGTACTTTTTTAAAAAACACTATCTTTGCGCGGCTACAATAAATGGGGCGGATTTAGGTTTAATAATTATGATGAAGAATTTAATAGCATTACTTATACTTTCAACAGTTTCATTATCTATAATGGCTGAAGGTGTTCCACAGCTTAAAGCTGAAAAAGCACCTATGAAAATTAGAAAAAGACAAGCGAGACCTGATGTTCCTGGTCATTTATTGATAGAATTTGGTATTAACTTATTGATGAATGATGATCCTACTATAGAAACTGAAATAATGGGCTCGAGAACATTAAACTTCTATTATCTATATGACATCAGAATAGCAAATACCAAGTTCTTCTTTCTTCCAGGAATTGGAGTTGGATTAGACAGATATAAGTTCAGTGAAAATGTTACGCTTGCAAGAACTGTAGATGCACTTGGTGAAAAAGTTACAACTTTCGACACCATAACTACAGGAGGTATTAAAAAATCAATGCTTGTTACGAATTATCTTGATATTCCGTTAGAATTAAGGTTTTATGGCAATCCTGACGATCAAAGAAGAAGCTTTAAAGCAGGTTTAGGATTCAAAGTTGGTGTGTTAATGAGCTCCCACACCAAAATAAAAAGGCAACAGGATGGAGACATTTCAAAAGAGAAAGTAAAGGATTCATTTGACCTAACAAGACTTAGGTATGGTGTAACAGGTAGAATCGGTATTGGCGGATTTAATGTTTACTACTATCAGAATTTAACTCCACTATTTGAAAAGAATAAAGGTCCTAATAGGACAGAAGTAAGTAATATCACTGTTGGTTTATCATTTACAGGATTCTAAAAGAGATATTACTAATCATAAATAAGAAAGGCCTCAAATGAGGCCTTTCTTATTTTCCTTTAAATTGGGCTTTACGTTTTTCTAAAAAGGCATTGACTCCTTCTTTATAATCTTCGGTACTGCCAGCTATCTCTTGACAATAAGCCTCATAATCAAGCATATCATCCAAAGTGCTATTTCCAGCTCTATTGAGCATTTTCTTCATCATACCAATAGCTTTCGTAGGAGCTATAGCATAGAAATCTGTATAAGTTTTAACAGCTTCATCCAATTCAGCCAGAGGAACAACCTTGTTCACTAACCCAATTTTAAATGCTTCCTGTCCTTTAATTCTACTACCCATGGTACTTAGTTCAAAAGCCTTAGCACTACCTACCAAACGCGGCAGGAAATAAGAAGATCCAGAATCAAGCACCAATCCAATATTTACAAACACCTCCACCAACATTGACTCTTCTGCAGCAACAATGATGTCGCAAGCCAGTGCCAAAGAACACCCTGCCCCTGCTGCTACACCATTTAGTCTGGCTATTATTGGCTTAGGCATGTTACGCATAGCTCTAATAATAGGATTGTACCTCTTATGCAACGAATCAATAAATGATCTCTTTTCTTGAGCAGAAGAAGCTTTTAAATCCTGACCTGAACAAAAGGCTTTGCCTTCTCCAGTAATTACCACCACTCTAACTGTCTCATCGCGGTTAGCCTGCTTTAGAGCATCTTGCAACTCATAAGTCAGGCCGTCATTAAAGGCATTATATACCTCAGGACGATTGAGTGTAATTGTAGCTACACCACCATCATTCTCATATTTCAAAAATTCAAACATCATCTTACGTTAATAAATAAATGGATCCAAAACTGACCACTATACCCAGCAAAGATCCCCAAAATATTTCGTTCAAACTGTGCTCATTTAATAGCAACCTCGATGAATTAATAATGCCAGCCATAAAAATGGCAGCCAATATAGGATAAAACAAATGGTTATCTGGGTATTTGAAATAAAGCCCAAATAAGAACCCTACTACTCCCCATGCTCCTGCACTGTGAGCACTAATTTTATAAAATATAGTGATCACCGCAACGATAAATATTACTGAGGTAATGGCTAGAAAAATAACAATCAATGTCCTCCCTAGTACTACTTTATTAGCAAACAAATAAGTAGTTAGGCCATAATAGATGGTCACAAAAAAGAAGGGCATTAGTCTTTCCTTTCTATTACTCAACTTCAAACTCGAGATAGAAGAAGTGATTTTTAACATCCCAATACTTATTAACGGGATAATGTAGGTCAAAATAAAGACCATTAGAAGTATAGGAATTATTGACTCTGCACTAATGGGCTGTATTACAGATGGAGCAAAAAAATACAAAATAGCTACCAATCCAGTTGCCATTAATAACGGATGAAAAACGTAAGAAATTAAATTCGCCAGTCTCTTCTGCACTATAACTCTTTTCTTAATCTAGCCACTGGGATATTCAATTGTTCCCTATATTTAGCGACAGTTCTACGGGCTATATTATAACCCTTGGCATTTAATAGTTTTTCCAATTTATCGTCTGATAAAGGTTTTTTCTTCTCCTCAGCTCCTATTAATATCTTTAATTCATTCTTAACCTCTCTACTACTGACATCCTCACCAGAGTCAGTAGCAATACCTTCTGAGAAGAAATATTTTAGAGGAAAAATACCGAAATCTGTTTGTACAGCTTTACTGTTTGCCACCCTAGATACCGTAGAGATATCCATTTTAATAATTTCAGCAATATCTTTTAAAATCATAGGGCGAAGTTTACTTTCATCCCCTTCCAAAAAATACTCATACTGATAGTCTACTATAGCACGCATTGTATTCAAAAGGGTATGTTGGCGTTGCTTGATAGCATCAATAAACCACTTAGCTGCATCCAGTTTCTGCTTCACAAAGGACACCGTATCCTTTAACTTTCTATCAGTTTTATCACTCTTATCATATGCCTTTAACATTTCAGAGTATGATCTACTAATGCGTAATTCTGGTGCATTCCTTGAATTCAACGACAGTTCCAATTCACCATTATCGTTAGATAAAATGAAATCAGGCATCAGGTATTGAGTCCTGGCCATACCTCCTGAAGAACCCCCTGGCTTTGGATTTAATTTTCTAATAAGTTCAATAGCATCTTTAACATACTCTTCATCTTCCAAATCAAGCTTCTTAAGTATTTTGCTATAATGCTTTTTGGTAAACTCATCAAAGCACTGTTCTATGATCAGTTTGGCAACTATTACATCTACATTCTGATCATCTGCTCTTCTTTCTAACTGAAGCAATAAACACTCACGGAGATCACGAGCAGCTATACCGGCAGGATCGAAAGTTTGGATCTTAAATAAGACTTCTTCTACCTCATCAAGATCAGTTTCTATATTTTGAGAAAAGGCCAAATCATTAATTATGGCTTCTAGTTCTCTTCTTATATATCCATCACTTTCAATACTTCCAATCAACTGTGTCCCGATTGTGTATTGCCTGTCATCTAGCTTCAAATAACCTAACTGATTGATTAGCTGTTCATTTAAGGTAGAGTACATGGCAATAGGCATGTCCCTATCTTCCCCATTATCGCCATCACCTTGCATTTTATAGCCACTGATATCATCATCACGCAGATAGTCATCTACATCAAGTTCATCGCTTGGCTTCTCATCATCAAATTCATCAGTTGTTTCTTCGGGTTCTTCCTTCCCTTCCTCTAGTGTAGGGTTATCTTCTAACTCCTCCTCAACTCTTTGTTCAAGTTCGGCAGTAGGTATCTGCAACAGCTTGATAAATTGTATCTGCTGTGGTGATAATTTCTGTTGTAAACTTTGGGTTAAACCAAGTTTTTGCATGTGTTTTGAACGCTATTTTTTGACCCTAATTAAATTTACACCAAAGTTATTATATTTCACCTATTCTTTGATAAAAAGCTTTATTTATCGTTTTTTTGCGGTCATTTTAACAGAATAATTGTACTAAAAAAGGCACGTGGAAGCTACAAAAAGAACGAAAATCATTGATGTATTAGGAAGTACATCAGTAGGTATGAAGGTATTGGTTAAGGGTTGGGTAAGAACTTTTAGAAACAATCAGTTTATTGCTCTAAATGATGGTTCCACGATCAATAACATCCAAGCTGTAGTTGATTTCACCGCAACTGATGAAAAAATTCTGAAAAGAATTACCACTGGAGCCTGCATTTCTATACAAGGCGAAGTGGTAGAGTCTAAAGGAAAAGGTCAATCTGTTGAAATAAAAGTTGAGCAATTAGAGATATTGGGCGATGCAGATGCAGACAAATATCCACTACAACCAAAAAGGCATTCACTTGAATTTTTGAGAGAGATAGCGCACCTAAGAGTAAGGACGAATACGTTCAGTGCTATTTACAGAGTTCGTCATGCGATGATATTTGCTGTACACAAATTCTTTACAGAAAAAGGCTTCTTTAACATTCACACGCCTATCATCACGGGTAGTGATGCCGAAGGTGCTGGTGAAATGTTTAAAGTCACCAACCTAGATTTGGATAATATTCCAAAAACAGAAGATGGAAAAATCAATTTCAAAGAAGACTTCTTCGGAAAAGAAACCAATCTGACCGTTTCTGGCCAGCTTGAAGTAGAAACGGCCTGTATGGCGCTTTCTGAAGTATATACTTTTGGGCCAACCTTTAGAGCTGAAAGCTCTAATACCTCAAGACAACTTGCTGAGTTTTCGATGATAGAGCCAGAAATGGCCTTTTATGAGATCATTGATAACATGGACCTAGCAGAGGAGTTCCTTAAATACCTAGTAAACTATGCCCTTGATAACTGTAAAGATGATCTTGAATTCTTAAATAGCAGAGCATTAGAGGAAGACAAACAAAAGCCACAACAAGACCGTGCGGAAATGAGTCTGATAGAACGCTTGAAGTTCGTTGCTGAGAATGAATTTGTAAGACTTACTTACACTGAAGCTATAGATATTCTTAGAAACTCTAATCCAAATAAGAAGAAGAAGTTTCAATATCTTATTGATGAATGGGGTGCAGATTTACAATCAGAACACGAGCGATATCTGGTAGAAAAGCATTTCAAAAAGCCTGTTATTCTTAGAGACTATCCTAAGGATATCAAAGCATTCTATATGCGATTAAATGAAGATGGAAAAACCGTAGCGGCTATGGATGTGCTCTTCCCTGGTATTGGAGAAATCATCGGTGGAGCACAGCGAGAAGAACGATATGATGTATTGAAGGCCAAAATTGAAAAAATGGGCATACCTGAAGAAGACCTTTGGTGGTACATGGACTTGAGAAAATTCGGTTCGGCACCTCACAGTGGATTTGGTCTTGGTTTTGAAAGATTGATATTATTTGTGACGGGTATGGGAAATATCAGAGATGTCATTCCTTTCCCCAGAACTCCGGATAACGCTGAGTTTTGATATTAAATAACGATACAAAAACAAAAAACCCTGTCTTGGTAGTGCCAAGGCAGGGTTTTTAAATTTCAATTAACCTGTGAATTATCGTTTAAGAAACTTATAAGTTTCTTTAAATACATTCCTGTCATCTTTTATAGCTAAAAGATAATATCCTGGAGCTAAATCCTTCACCCTTATTCTATAGTTATTTTCACCAACCAACTCAGTTTCTACTTCTACTGTATTACCAATAATATTGTGCACGGTTAAAGTAGCATTCTCGAATGTGGCATTATTAATTTTTATTTCCAGATAATCGGTACTAGGGTTTGGAAATAATTTCACTTCATTTTTAATAGATAAAGATTCATTTGAGAATCTTTCAAGCTCACCAGAATTTTGAGCAAAAGAAACCTGTCCAATACCGGCAATCAATAATGTAATAAGTAGATATTTGGCAAATTTCATTTTTTCTTTTTTCTAATAATAAGCAAGAATCAAACCAAAAAACACAATTTTTAAAAACTTGATTCGTTGTAATTTCTATTTTAATACGATTTACTGAAGTAAAGGTTATCGGTAAAGAAATGATTTCTAAAAAAATCTACCTAACTATCTAATTCCTTAAACTGAAGATTGATTTGCCAATAAAAGTTAACAATTAGATAATATCTTAAGAAGTCAATTCTTGATAGGCCGAGGGAATCATTTCTATAATATCAGAGGCTATCATTGCTCTTTCTTGATAGGTGTAAGAAGCAATATCTCCTGCGAGCCCATGAAGGTATACTCCTATTTTTGCTGCCTCTAGAGGTTGATAACCTTGAGCTACCAATGAGGTTAGCATTCCCAACAAGACATCTCCGCTCCCACCTTTACCCATTCCAGGGTTCCCAGTTGAATTGAAAGTAACTGTACCGTCACTATTGGCAATGGCTGTATGTGCTCCTTTTAAAATAACAATAAGGTTATATTTTTGAGCAAGAGATTTAAGTTTTTCAAGTCTTTCAAAATCATTTGACCATGAACCTACCAGTCTTTCAAACTCTTTAGGGTGAGGTGTTAAAATCGAATTTTCAGGAATCAACTCTAACAACTCCTGATTTTCAGCAATGATGTTTAATGCATCGGCATCAATTACCAATGGTTGAGACATATTGCTAAGTAACTCGCTTAGCGCCTTAGTTGTGCTCACATGCTTTCCAAGACCTGGTCCAACACCTATAGCCGAATATTTTTCTATGTCTAAAACCTCGGATATATGTTCCTCATTTACATCCGCAATAGTCATTGCCTCTGGAACGGATGTTTGCATAATGTCATTTCCAGAACTTGGAACATGAATAGACAAAAGGCCTATCCCAGTTCTCAAAGCAGCTTTAGAAGCAAGAATTGCCGCCCCCATCTTTCCATAAGATCCAGCTATGATAAGTCCATGTCCGTTAGAACCTTTGTGACTGAATTTAGATAGTGGATGAATTAAAGGCGTAATATTATTGTTATCCTGATAGTAATATTTGGTAGCTTTTGATTTAATAAATTTCTCCGATAGTCCTATATCAACAGCTGTCCACTCACCCACAAATTGGTAATTCTCAGGAAACATAAAAGCCAGCTTTGGTAACTGAAATGTGACGGTGGCATTAGCTTTTATGATAGATTGACCTTCTGAAACTCTATCTGCAAATAATCCAGATGGCATATCTACCGATATAACAGTATTCTGCTTTGAATTAAGATAATCAATCAACAAAGCATAATGCCCTGTTACTGGCCTTGACAAGCCTGAACCAAAAATAGCATCAATAATTACCGCGTCAGCCTTTATATCAGGTAACTTATCGTCAAGAACTTCAGGTTTCTGAGCAAGTCTCTCCCAATTAAGTTGAAAATCAGGTGAGCCTTTTTCTACCTCTCCAATTAAATAAACCTCAACTTGATATCCCTTTGATTGTAAAATACGGGCAATAGCTAAACCATCACCTCCGTTATTACCTGTTCCACAGAACACTATAACGTCATTTGCCAATACATTAGCAATAAACCATTCACAAAAGGACATGGATGCTCTCTCCATAAGATCAATAGAAGCTATAGGCTCATTCTTGATAGTATATTCATCAAGTGCACGTGTATCTTCAATACTTAAGATTTTCATTATCTATCGACTTCGCCTAGTACTATATCTATGGAACCCAATATAGCAATTAGATCTGCTATCATACTCCCTTTAGAAATATCTGCGATAACAGAGAGGTTAGAAAAGCAACATGATCTTACTTTACAGCGAAATGGCACATCACTTCTGCCATCAGCTCTAAAGTAGAAGCCCAACTCACCTTTAGGGTTTTCGGCTCTAATGTATAAATCTTGTGCTTTAGGTCTGATCTTTTTCGGAACTAGCTCCTGAGGATCAAACTCTCTTGTACGTTTGTGCTCATTCTGCAGCCTAGACAAACACTGCTCTATGATACTGACGGATTCATAGATTTCTCTCACCCTAACATAGGTTCTGTCCCAGCAGTCCCCAACTGTACCCATTTGTCCAGTGCCTATTGGTATACTAAAATCAAGCTCAGGATAAATAGAATAAGCATCAACTTTTCTAAGGTCAAATTTTAGTCCTGATGCTCTAAGCATGGGACCAGTGACACCATAATTGATAGCCAAATCTAGTGGAAGTACACCTACATTGGCAGTTCTATTAATGAATATCTTATTATCTGTTACAAGGGTCTCTAGCTCTTGGAGCTTAGGTTTTAAATACTTAATAAATTCTGCACATCGGTCTTCAAAACCAATGGGTAAATCATAAAAGAGTCCACCAATCCAGATATAGTTATATAGCATTCTGGCACCTGAAGCCCACTCTAATAATCTTTGAATATGCTCCCTATCACGCATCATCCAGAAGAAAGGTGTAAACGCTCCTATGTCCATAGCATAGGTACCAACGGCCACAAAGTGAGAAGCCAATCGATTAAGTTCGGCCACCAAAACCCGAATGTATTCTACTCTTTTTGGAATTTTATCAGTAATTCCGAGCATCTTTTCAACACCAAGAGCATAGGCGTGCTCATTATTCATGGCTGCTACATAGTCTAATCTATCAACATAGGGAATAATTTGATTGTAAGGCAAAGCCTCGGCATGCTTCTCAAAGCACCGATGCAGATACCCAATGTGTGGAACTACATCCTTAATAATTTCATTGTCAGTCAATACCTCAAGGCGCAGTACTCCGTGCGTAGAAGGATGTTGCGGTCCACGGTTCACCCCCAGGTGGTGCGGCTTCTGTTTTTCCGCAGCCTACTTCTTTGGGGCGG
>CAYGNU010000175.1:0-8572 GCA_964351175.1 uncultured Roseivirgaceae bacterium
ACATAAGTACGCCAAGTGATAGTATTATTGCATATATCTTTTTCATAATTGTTTCTTATTGTTTTTCAAACCACATTGGTACATCTGTCAACTTATTTGCTGGTGTATTTGGGTTAGAGCTCACCTCATCAGGTGGGTACGTAAACCTTTTTAAATACGTAGTTATTGATGAAGCAGGGGGAGTCGGCAATTCTGGAAAAGCATTTCTCCTGACGGTGTTCCATGCCAAAACAGGTCTAAATAACGCCTCCAAATATTGCTGCTCATAAATATCTTCTAATGTTACAACTCCAAGACCATTTATGTAATCATCAATCTCAACTTGACTCAATTTAAGGCAGCTACCGCCTACAACATTGCCATCAGCACATGGAATATCTTGCCCATAGAAACTTAATACTTGATCTAAACCTTGATCAAACATGGTCTGAGCATCTTCAGTAATAACACCTTTAAGTGCCAATTCAGCCTTATAGAAGCTAATCTCAGCTGGTGTGAACCATACATCTGGTAAATCAGGTCTGATGATATTATTAGAATATACAGCTGTATTAGGGTCAGGAAAAGTTCCTGGCTCATTACCGCCACCATCATTCGGATCATAAAATAACAGGGCTTCGCGAGGATCATTGTTGCCTGTAACAAGATCATACATCACTTCAGAAGGTCCATGAACCTGTTGAGATTGATTATCAGGACCAAAAAAAGAGGTGACAATATTATGGAATGCATTCTGCGCACCTGCCGATCCCGAATAAATAAGCATTGCAATGTCATCATTTGAATCAATCAATGGTTGAGAAAGAGCAGCTACACGATCCGAATCAACGGAAGTATCTCTATTTCTAATCATCATCAAAACTCTTATTTTCAATGAATTAGCAAACTTCCTCCACTTTGTCATATCTCCTCCATAAATCATATCTCCTGTTGAAACACTAAAAGCACCTTCATTAGGGACGTTATCTATCAACATCATCGCATCGTCAAGTTTCTCTACAACTCCTTTCAAAATTGTCTCTTGGCTATCAAATTGAGGTGATGGAAATGTTTGTCCATCCAATGCCTCAGTGTAAGGAGCATTCTCCCAAATACTAGTAATATCATAATATATCATAGCCGTTAAAATTTCAGCAATTGCGGCTACATTATTACTGGTTTCTCCAGCTTCTCTAGCGTCACTTTCAACCTGAGCCAGATTTCCTAAAGCAAGGGCATACATCATACTCCAAGTATTTCCAGACAATGTACTTGACACATTGCCGTTCAATGGAGAATTAAAATTAGCTGATATTTGCTGCGATACATCAGTAATCCTTGTACCTAGTTCTGATACAGATCGTGATGAATATTGCACTATTACATATGGTAGCACTACATTAGGATCTGCTGACGTAGCTGCTAATGGATCTTTATTGATATCTAAGGTATCATCACATGAGAATGAAACTGATATCAGTAAAAGACTTATTATATATATTTTTATCTTTTTCATATCAATAATTTTTAAAATGAAAGTCTAACATTGAAGCCTACACTTCTTGTTGAGGGTACTGATGCTCTTTCAACACCAAATCCGTCAACTCCTGAACCGAATAAATTAGCCTCAGGATCGATATGAGGTACTTTAGAGTACAACAAGGCTAGATTTCTACCTTCAACGCCAACTTGGACTCCATTAATAAAGGAATTAGTAAACAAACCCTTTGGAAAATTATAGGAGACACCAATTTCTCGCAACTTGACAAATGAAGCATCAAAAATGTATGGTTCTGCAATTGATCCATTATTCATTGAAGTCCAGAAATCTTGTGCATTTCTTAAAGGCACGTCATTATCCCGTACAGTACCATCAGCATTGGCAATTACTCCTTCTGAATCTATAAAAGTACCTTCTCTATTTCTAACAGTTTCTGAGGTAAGTCCACCAGTCTGAAGATTCTCAACAGTAGAAGATTTCATAATACCTCCTGATCTCCAATCTACCGTGAATGAAATTGAGAGTCCTTTGTAAGATAAGTTGTTAACAAAACCCATAGTAAAATCTGGCAGAACGGATCCAAATGATTTCGATTCACCAGCTATTCTTCTACCCGTTCCTTCATCAATTAATGGTCGACCAGTCAAAGAATCTCTTAAGTAGGGAATTCCAAAAAGCTGAAACTCTTTGCCTGGCTCCGCCACTACTTGAACGCTAGAAAACCCACTAGCTAATTGAAGACGTTCAATACCATCTGCCAACTCTACCACAGTAGTTTCTGAATGCGAGAAGTTAACTAGAGAATTCCATTTAAAATTATCTGTTTTTAAGACTAGTGCACTTAATGATATCTCTATACCTTCTGTGTCTACTCGACCAACATTGGCTGTTCTTAAGATAGAACCCGTGCTTTCTGGTATTGGAATATTGATAATCTGATTAACATTTTTAGTCTTAAAATAAGAAACATCCAGACCTACACGTCCATCAAAAAAGGATAACTCTGTTCCAAATTCATAACTTGTTTGATCTTCCGGTAAAAGGTTAGCATTTGGTATTACATTTGTCTTTCTAAAAGCTAGGTTACCGTTAAATGGAAAGTTGAGATTGAGACTATATTGAGCTGATGCCGTGGTAACAGGAAAATACCTAAAATCTAATTGGTAAGGATCTGTATCATTTCCCACTTTGGCAAAACTTGCTCTTAGTTTACCAAATGAAATCACATTATTAGCAATGTTTAATGCCTCTGTAAATACAAAAGCTGAACTCAACGAAGGGTAGAAATATGAGTTATCACTCAAAGGCAATGTTGATGACCAGTCATTTCTACCTGTAACGGTTAATGTTAACCACCTTTTATAAGAAAGTTCTGCTTGACCATAAGCACCCATTAAGATTCGTTCTGAAAATCCTCTGCTAGGTACTGATTGATTTACGTTACCTGGATCAAACAATTCTGGAACTAAAAGTTGATTACCAAATAATCCTTCTCTTTCAAAAAGTCTTCTATTATACTGATATCCGACCAATACGCTTAAAGAAAGATCTTCACTAAGATCTGTGCTGTAGTTGGCAAGAAGATCAGCATTTAATTGCGTCCTTTTGAATTTATCGATAGTATAATCACCCAATAACCTTTGTGCCGTCCCTACTCTGTTAGAAAAGAACCTATTATCATTATCATAGTCATAGCCTATTCTTGAAATAATATTCAATTTTGATATTGGCGTATAGGTAAGTTCAAAATTTCCTATGAATCTATCGTCTTCTCTATCATTCTTGTTCTCATATCGAATCCAATATGGGTTATTTGCAGCAGGTGTTAATTGATTGATTTGATTGCCACTAGCACCAATCCAAGGTTTATATAAATTTGGATTTAGATTGCTACTAAACGCTGTTCCTAGGCTCACAATATTTGGATCATTACTTCCCGTAGCAGCGGTGCCTTCAGAAACTGTTCTAATATATTGTACTCCAAACCTTGTTCTAAACTTTTCAGAGTGCCTCACTCCTGCATTCAATCCTACAGTAGTTCTATCTAATGAAGCGCCTGGAACAATACCATCTTGATTTAAAGAAGACAGACTTAATCTATAATTCATTCTTTCATCCGCATCAGCAATAGAAATATTGTTTATTAAACTAAGACCAGTTTCGTAAAAATCCTTGATGCCATTATCCTCAACCGCTGTTAATGGACCTGTTTCTCCTGAAACAGGAAGGTAGTTAACAGTTTGACCTACAATTCTCGGCCCCCAATCAAAAGCTACTGAAGAAGAATCATAATTATACTGACTGCCCATTGCATACTGCTGCTGATAATCAGGAATTCTAAATAAATCATCAATTCTGACAGATGAATTAATAGTTACTTGTGGCTTGCCACCAGAACCTGATTTACCTTTTTTAGTAGTAACAATAATAGCTCCTGCCGCTGCTCTTGAACCATAAAGTGCAGATGCTGCCGCACCTTTAAGTACATTGATAGATTCTACATCGTCAGGATTGATAACAGAAGCTCCGTTCGCAAAATCTCTATTGCCTGTAATTCTCGATCCTGAAGATGTTTGTTCATCATTGATGGGAACTCCATCCACTATCCAAAGTGGGCTATTATTGCCACTTAATGAAGTAGCACCTCTAATAAGTATTTTTGAAGATCCTCCGAGGTTACCCCCTGTATTTTGGATAGTTACTCCAGTAATCTTACCTTGCAGTGAGTTTATAATATTTGACTCTCTAGCTGTAGTTAATTCCTCTGCTGTCACCTGCGAAATACCGTAACCTACTGTTCTAGATTCCTTTTCTAAACCCAATGCAGTTACTACAACTTCTGAAAGTTGCTTAACATCAGATGTCATTTGAACATCAATTACTGACCTTGAGCCTATTTCAACTTCTTGAGTGGATAAGCCAATAAACGAAAAGACTAATACTCCACCACTTTGCGGTAGGCTTAATTTATAGTTACCGTCAAAATCGGTAACAGTTCCTGTTGTTGTTCCTTTTACAACAACGTTTACTCCAGGAAGAGATTCTCCATCATCAATGGATGTGACCTTTCCTGCAACTGTTCTTTCCTGACCATAACTAATGATAGTCAATAGAAACATACATTTTAGCAGTAAAACTTTCTTCATATTAATAAGATTTAAACTGTTAATCGGGAACATCCCAATCATTCAAATCGAAGGTATCGAAGGCTAAAACTATATACTTAACGAGTTTATAGTGATTGCAGGAAAATTTTACTAACTCGTATCCCCCGAAAAACGGGAACGGTAATTTTAATAAAGCTTAAGCGAGATCTCTTGAGCAATTAATTCAGAAGTACTCCAAACATTATTTTGATATTCAAAATAGAATTTTATCAAGAAAGTTGTTAATACTGGAGTATTCAAGCATTGTATTTTTTTAACAGCACTTTGGCAAGCACTAATTTTAAACGACCTTAAATTGCAGTATACCTTTTAGTATCATTTTAGTTGCTCATTCCATGCCTCAACAGAGGTTGAGCTTAATTCTATCACCATTAAATAATAACACATGGTATATGGAAAACAGCTCCGTTAAAAGACCGAAGAATTTCAATACCCTTTTAGGCCGCAATTAACAATTGAGTCTTAAGAAATTCAACGCTGAGAAACCAACTCAATACTAAGTTGAGGTCCTGGAACGAAGAACTTCATTATAGTTCGAGGTGAGGTTTTACTAACCCATATCTTGTTGTCAGGCATTTTACCATCGGCCTTTAACCAAATTACATCGCATGATTGAGTACCATGAAGTGTCTCAATTGATTCCTCCCCTGAATAAATCATTTGTGCTTTTGAAATTGATAAATTAGTAGGAGCAAAAACATTTAAAGAAATCGTATCTCCATATTCCAAATTTAATGTATGGGTTAGCATATATATTTCCTCACGAAAAACTGAGAATTGATAAATTGAATCAATTTGATTTGTATTAGTTGTTGTATCCCTTTTTATCTCATACGCACCTGTAATTCTTTTATTTTCACTATTCAGTTGAACATCAAGTGTGGCACCAGGCATTTTTATATCTATCGATACCGCTTTCATATAAAAATCTGTAGTATCAAATATTAATTCAGCTGTTTCGTAAACACTTCCATCATCAAATAAGGAGGTGTCGCGTGCCACCAAATAACCATTTTCAAAAGAAAACCCGAATACCATTGAACCAACCTTAGTATTTGTTGAATCTAACATATGATATGTATTAGTTACTTCCTTAAGGTCATTGAAATTGACAGACTGGCCTTGCCAATACTTAGTAACACTCTGTTCTGGAGTACTACAAAATGAAAAAACTAATAGAAAAGATAAAGGGAATATATTCTTAAATAGCCTAGTATGAATCATTAGTATTGGTTTGGTTTCATGTAAATGAATAATGTATGAGGTTAAAATCCATGAACAATAAAGTTTAAATTTCATTTTCCTTTCATCAATTAATCAAATTGAGTTAAACAAAAAAGTGATAAAATTGGTACTCAAGGGTACTAATGTATGATTCAGAACTATTTTTTTCGGAAGCTTGTAGGGGTTTTTTTTACTCTTATCACAATTGATCAGCATGTCTTAAAGAATTCTCTCCGCTAATTGAAGTGAAATACCGATACCCTATTAGAGCGCCTAGAATTTATTTTGACCGGGTATTTAGTTACTTTTCTGAATTAAATATATCTCCTAGTTTAGTTAGGACATAGCTAATTGGCAAGATGTTACCTCCTCCATTATGTATAATAGCAATGGATACATTCTTTTCTGGAAAAATGGCGATTACTGAGTGAAATGTACCACCAGAACCAAGATGTTGATGTTGCTCTATATCAGGCAAACTTCTTGTTCCATCTGGAATAATGTTCCACCCAAGCGCGTAATTCTCTAAAATAGGTTTATGAAGTATTATGAAATTCTCTTGTGACAACCCTTTGATTTGGCCTTGTAAACCCATGATATGAAAATATCCATACTTAGCTAAATCGGATACTTTCATATAAATATCACCAGCAGCTCTAATGGTGACTGGTATTTTGTGTGGGTGATTTGGACCCCATACTTCATATTCCTCAGAGAATTTTACATGCCCTTTCGGAACCATTTTAGTCGCTGTGTCTTCCGCCCATCCATACCCAAAGCTTATCCCAACTTTATCAGCAATATAAATTTGCATTAACTTCTCCCAACTCAAGTTAGTTACTTGACTCGCCATTAATGAAGCTATTGTGTAGTTAACATTGGCATAAGCCCATTCTTGCCCTCGCTTTCCATTTTGTTTGTTTATTAAGGATTTGATCATTAAATCAATTCTTTGTTTGTCTTTTTGAGTCGTATCATAGGGTATCTTTCTCCAATCTTCGGCTTTAAACAAATCTACCAAGCCAGATGAATGAGAAAGAAGATCAACTAAACTTGCCTGCGTATAATCGGTTTTAAGCGAATCTAAACTTGGGAAGATGTCTATTATCCTTGTGTTCCAAGCTAATTTGTTTTCCTCGACCAAATAACCAATCATAGTAGCGGTCACAGATTTTGTAACTGAGCCAATGTGATAGGGATCATCACTAGTTACGGGTAATTTTGAGACTATGTCTTTAACACCATAAGCAAAATTGAAAACTAAAACTCCATTTTTGTATACAGAAGCAGACATTGATGGAACTCCAATCGAATCGACAGCAGTTAGAACAGCTTTCTTTCCTTTTTCACTTATCTCTTGGCACGTGGCACTACGCCATAAGCAAGAGCACGTAATTATTAAAAATAAATATCTTTTCATAAACTATAATTTGACTGTCAGTTTATCAAAAAGAGAAGGTCATATTGAACAGAACAACCAGCTAATTACCATTAATAGCTGATACTCTGCTCACAAGATTACTAGTGTAGCCTCTATGATAATAAACTGCTAACAGAACTCCTCCTCTTAATTCGTACTTATCAAATAAGGCTTATAAAAAATAGTTCTAAGTTCTGAAGTATGATTCAGTACTATTTTTTTCGGAAGCTGGTAGGGGTTTCTTTTACTCTTTCTTTAAAAGCTGTATTGAAGGCTGATTTAGAATTAAAGCCTACTTCGTAATATACTTCCTTAATGTTCATTTCTGTTTCAGATAATAGCTTTTTAGCTTCAGCTATTCTATAATCATTAATCCACTCATTAAAATTTTTTTTAAACTCTCGGTTAATTATCTCTGAGATTAGATTTGTTCGCAAACCAGTCTGTTCTGATACCATAGTCGTCTTAAGATCAGGATTTTGGTAAGCTTTATCACCTTCTATATAAGATAAAATAAGGTTTAACTCCGAAGCATTTACTTCTACATTACTATGCTTGTTAGGTATTCTAACAGTTACATTTGAAAAAGGCTGAGGATTGCTAATAATTTGTTTAATTACTACTATGAAAAATAGTGAGGTGAAAATATTTTGTACGGACACATTATGGGCGGCTGTTTGATCTGATGATTTTAAATCAAAGTTTATTAGCAAAATTTCAATTAAATGGAGCAGTACCAATATCCCGAACCCTATTCCAATGGTTTTCATCCAGGTTTTATGCTTGTTAGATGAAAATTTATTTATTAGCCTTAGAGTCATTAAAAAATATAATAACAAAACTGAGCCATAGTAAAGACTAAAAAGCCACTGTGGGATAACATAAATATTAGAAACAACTCCATAAATAATGATGCCGAACCCAATTTGGTAAGGTATTATATGCCAAAGAAAGTTTTTTGTATCTAACTCATAAAATTTTTTACAGTAGAAATAAAGGGCCGGGCCTAAAATTAAAATCATCATTACTGCCGGAATTGTGAAGCCCCCAATGGTTATAAAATGCATTAGAAACATCAGTTCTGAAAACAAGTGAATTACTAATGAGATCAGTAAAACATATAGATAAAGATTTCTATCCTCAGTTTTTGCTGGCAAACTCCATAAAATGAAAAGCAAGATTAATGCAGCAGTGAGGGTGAATATGTTTATTACTATGGATATCAAAACTTAGATTTGGATTTTCTTAACTACAAATTAAATTAAGAATACGCATAAAATG
>CAYGNU010000176.1:0-8543 GCA_964351175.1 uncultured Roseivirgaceae bacterium
CAATGTTGGTGAGTGGGTAATTGCCGTGGGCAACCCTTTTAACTTAACTTCTACTGTAACTGCAGGAATTGTAAGTGCTAAAGGCCGAGAGATTAATATCCTTCAAGGTAAATTTCCAATAGAATCATTTATACAAACTGATGCAGCCATTAATCCTGGAAATAGCGGTGGTGCCTTAGTTAATAAAAATGGTGAATTGGTTGGCATCAACACAGCCATACTTTCAAAAACAGGTTCATATGCTGGTTATGGTTTTGCTGTACCTGTTGACATTGTTAAGAAGATAGTAACTGATATCATTGAATATGGTGAAGTGCAAAAAGCCTTTTTCGGGGGTGAAGTTGCAGACTTTGATGCTACTATTGCGGAGAGGCTAGATATTTCTGTAGATGAAAATAACATTAATGGTGTGTTACTTTCTTATGTTCAGAAAGATGGAACTGCAGAAAAAGCAGGATTAAAAGAAGGAGATATTATCGTCAAATTTAACGATCAAATAGTCGACAGCCGCAGTCAGTTTGAAGAAGAATTGAGCTACCATTCGCCAGGTGACAAAGTTATCATTACTTATAAAAGGAAAGGAAATACTGGAAATGCTAACCTAGTCCTTACCAATAGAGAAGGAACTACGAGCATATTAAAAAGAGAGATTTATACCTCTGAATCATTAGGTGCAAAATTTGAAACTGTTCCTAAAGTAGAGCGCGATCTACTTAATATTGATTATGGAATAAGGGTTTTCAATATTGAGAATGGCCTTATCAAAAGAATAGGTATTACAGAAGATTTTATTATTACAGATATTAACAGAAATGCTATCAAAGACCCTGAAAGAGTAGTTGAAATACTAGAAAAAATAAGAGGTCGAGTAATTATCGAGGGTGTGAACAACAAAGGCCGACAGGGCTATTACTCTTTCTACTTAAGATAGAAAATAGCAACTCTTAGATATCGAAAAATCAATTTTAGACTGATTTACTCATTTCTTTACGGTTCTCTGTTTGCTCTGAGGTTGGCTTTTTTACCACGGAGAGTACAGAGTGCCACAGAGAGGTTTTTGAAAATAATAAAGTTTGATCGTTATAAAACAACCAAACTTTTTAAGCCCCTTTTACTATTCTTCTTTCAGTCCAATTACCGGATTAGACTTAGCCACTCTCACCAGTAATATGCTAACCACAGACCATAAAACCAGAATGAGAATTGCGCCAGAAATTATAACGCTAGCAAAATTTGAAGGTATATGATAAGGGTAAACCATATCAAATAAGAATTCTACAAGGTAATAGCTTATTGGTGCCCCTAGGACTATTGAAATTGTAAACAACCACATGTAATCATTTATAATATTTTTTCCCAAGTGCATTATTCGGGCACCTAAAACCTTTTTAATACTAAACTCTTTTACCCGGCTTGAAACATTAAGAGAGATAAGTCCGAACAGCCCTAATGCAGCCATAAAAACCGTTACATAGGCAATCATGCGCCAAAACTCCCCGTGCCATTCTAATGAAGTGAAGTAACCTCCCCAAACATCTTCCTGAAGCCCCCCTCTAAATGGAATCTCTGGAAATAGACTTGCCCACTCCTTTTTTAAATTTTCATAGGATACTAATTCTGTTCCCTTACTTACTTTAAGGGCAAGACTATGATAATTTTCTTCATCAGCTAACATAAATATCAATGGCTCAATTTCACTTGAAAAACTACTGAAATGAAAGTCTTTAACTACTCCTACTATGGAATATTTAGCAGTATCAATTTCAAATTCTTCATCAATTGGATTAGGAATAGCTAATTGTTCGACAAACTTTTCATTAACAATTATCGAATATCGGTCTGCAGTTAGACTTTTAGTAAAATCTCGTCCAGCAATAATTTCAAGACCCATCAACTCCAAATAATTAGCATCGACTAAAATTGATGAAATCTCATACTGTTTTTCCTGCTGTTTCAGAACCTTCAAACTCTTATGCACACCTATATGATCTGATCCTCCACTTACCAAATCCACATTAGAATATTGCTGCATATTATTTCTAAGCTTGTCGAACATAGAAAAGTCATCCACTTGCGCATACATTATACTATTTGGTTCATAACCCCAACTTCTTTCATACAGATAAGTACTGTTCTGCGTAAACATGATAGCACATACTATCAAAATACTTGATAAAATCAGCTGAAAACCAAGCAGCCCCTTGGTCATGACATTCCCTTTCCCAAATTTTACTTTACCTCTGAAAATATTAACTGCCTGAAAACTTGATATATATAACGAAGGATAAAGCCCTGATATTAAAGCGGTGACGAACATTACACCGCTTAGATAAATCCAAAGATTAAGGTCTAAAAACTGAAATCCGGAACTATAACCATTTTGATATTCAAACCAGGGAACCAAGATGTATTTCCCAAAGGCAACACCAACTACTAGTGCCAAAAGGGTTATGAGAATATTCTCCGTCATATGTTGTAAGACAACCATAGCCCTATTCGCTCCAATGGTTTTCCGCAATGCTATTTCCTTTAACCTCTTTGTAGAAGTAGCAATAGAAATATTGATATAATTGACCGAGGCTAAAGCCAGCATAAAGGCTGCAAGTATGGTTAGTATGCTATGCGCCATTTTATTTGTAGCATAAAAACGACTAGATATTGTCTTATTAATATCTACAGAGTTTTGGTAAAGGGTGGTAAGTTGCTCGAATTTGAAAGCATCAATTTTCCAGTCTTCCATGGCCTCATTTTGAAGACCTTTATATTTTTCCATTCCAGCTTCTATTGCTGTCAAATGTTTAGGGTTCTTAACCTGAATGAGCGTAGCTCTTACAGTCTGAGACCATTCATCAGGATCATAATGAGTAAGAGCAACATTTAGATTACTATAATTAACTAAAAAGTCAAAGCCTATAGCCTGTGCTCCGGGGAACTCTTTTGCTACTCCTGTTACTTTAAATGCCTTCTTCTCTTCCCCATCAAATATTACTAGTAAGTCTTCTCCTATAGGATTCATTTCTCCAAAGTATTTCTCAGCCATTTCAGCACTCAAAATAATGCTTGAATTATCTTTCAGTGACGAAGGGTATCCTTCTGCCAATGGAAAGGTGAGCATCTCCAGATATGATGGGTCAACAAATGATATTTTCTCATGAAAGACTTTATCTTCTAGTTTGATAACAACATTTTGATCTTGAATTCTACAAATATTATCTATCTGAGGAAAGTCTTGCTTCATCATTTCACCAAGAGGCCTTGGAGAAATACCCCATTGTTGCATTTTTCCATTACGATTGATAAAAGCTGTTGTTAAATAAACATTTTCCTTATTCTCATGATGTTGATCAACATTGTCAACCCAATAACCAAAAGAATAAACCAATACACAAATACCTATCGCTATGGCTATTCCTAATACATTAATGACTGAACTTATAGGATGCTTTAAAAGCCTTCTTATAGTTGTTTTAGTATAGTTGTTTAGCATAGTTGAAAATAGTAATGACTGCAATGTTGGCTTTGTTTGTTGTGTGGAAAACTCCTCATTCGCCACTATTGAGACCTCTCCAAACTCTAATAAGGCATTATCAAATGCCTCTTTTTCAGAAAGCCCTTCGGACATAAGGTCTTCAATATGATCTCTGACGTGCAATTCTATTTCCCTAATCTCACCATCATCAAAAGCACGATGTTTCCTAAGACTCTTTAGCCAATTATTGATGGCCATATCTAAATTAAACATGGTTTAACTATTTAGTGGTTTTACATTCCAAATGGCATTAAGCACAGAATTTACTTGCGACCATTGCGCTTGTTCCTGAGCCAATTCTTGTTTTCCCGTTTCAGTGATTTCATAATATTTCCTTGGCCTCACGGAATCATCTTCCATAACCCATTTAGAAATTATTAACCCCTCTTTTTCCAATCTGTGGAGTACAGGATATAACATTCCATCAGAATATTTCATCTTTCCACCTGAGAGCTCCTTAATCTTCTTTATGATCAGGTAGCCATAACTATTACCCTGCTTCAATATGCCTAATATGATAGGCTTTGTTGATGCTGCTGTTAAATTTTTAGATATCGCCATACTTAATTTTTATTTCTATATACATAGAATACCAAAGTATAACGGAGCAAAAATATAAAGGTTGCAGAAATGCAACCAACATTCTAATAATAATGAAAGTTGAGAGAACAAGACTCTTAACGAGTTGCTTAGCGCTTACTGATATTATTTAATGAAATACTCTTTTGTCTACTACATTTAAATCTTGAACCTTTCGCTTGATGTAGTTGTGTATGTTTAGTAGACCTACCTTGAACTCTTTTTCGCCACATCTTAAAACTCGATGACTTCATGTTAGTTCTCATGATTTTGATAACCTCTTTTTCAGGAATCCCGAATTGATTTTCAATAACATCGAATGGGGTTCTATCTTCCCAAGCCATTTCTATTATTCTGTCAATTTCTACCTCTGAATGCTGCATGATTATCTAACAAAAGAAGAATGACAATGTTGAAATTTAGGCATAAAAAAACTTCCCTATAATTAACCTGCGAGAGCGCCTTAAGGGAAGTTTTTTCGAATCAATCAGAACTTGATATCTAAGATCGCAGAATTGATGAATTGTTCAATCCCCCAAATAGCGTGATTTTTCAATAATCATTCAAAACAGCCATTTTAAGCCATTTTTTTGTTAAAAAAAAGTAATAATTCTCGTAAAGGATTACATTCAGTACTTCTGGATCAAGTTTTATTTCCTTTAAAGACTTATCATAAATTCCATTTACTATCAAGCTATCTCCAACCTTGAAGTATATTTTGTCTCCTAAGAAGTTAAAATAGGATATACCTGTTTTTTTAATCGTTCTTAGATAGTTACCTAAATTGTCAAATATTAAAATCCCTGATTTTTTATCACTTACAAAGAGTAAATTTTGATATTCACGAATATGAGTTATCTCATAATCCTCAGGATTTAGTATTAAATCAAAAGGCCTTTCTATTTCAATTTGACCATAACTGATATTATATTTTATAAGTCCAAATTTTGCCAAATCAATTAACCAAAGGTTGTTATCCAAACTGACAGTTGCCAATCCAGCATAAGAAGATATGTCTTTTAGGTCAAATCTATTTGCGGTTACTAAAAACCGGTCAAGAAAGGCATATTGCTGTAGTTGCTGATAAAAGACAAAAACTCTAAGAGGATTCCAAGCTTCTAATATCCCAATACTTCCCTTTTGTACCGGTGAGAAACGGTCTGTGAGTTTAAGTTTTGAATTGTATTTATTGACATTCCCATTTTCGTCACTAAGGTATATTGAACCCTGTCGATCAACAGATACTTTGTCAATATTACTGACACTGACACTATCAATGAAAATAAACTGTCCTGAGACACTAAAATGAATAATAAAGAGTATTATGGAAAGATTAACCTTCAAAAGTGAGCATATCAAATTTATCTCCGTCAAAAGCCCCATAAGTATAGAAGTTGACCCATTCTCCTAAATTCAAGTATCGAGCATTTTTATCCCCAACCTCCAAGTCTAATGGTAGGTGCCTATGTCCAAAAATATAGTAATCATGATGTTCCTCTTTTTCAACATCTTTACTATACTGCCACAAAAACTCTCGCTCCCCTAGAAACTTATCTTCTTCTTTTTTTTGATTGCTTACCCTGCTACTTCTAGACCAACGTGTCGCAAAGCCTATACCAATATTTGGATGAAATCTAGCAAATAACCACTGCCAAAATTTTCCTTCAAAAATTCGCTTTAGAAATTTATATGTATGGTCTCCTGGGCCTAGCCCATCACCGTGGCCAATAAGTAATTTCTTACCACCGACAATTAGCTGTCTTGGTTCTCTATAAACAGGAATCCCCAATTCTTGAGGGAAGTAATCGAACATCCACATATCATGATTACCTGTAAAAAATATAATCGGTATACCGGCATCTCTGAGTTCGGCTAACTTTCCTTGTAAGCGAATAAAACCTCTAGGAATAGCATGTTTATATTCGAACCAAAAGTCAAAAATATCCCCCACCAAATAAATGGAATGAGCATCCTCTCTAATTGAGTCGAGCCAACGTACAATCTTTCTTTCTCGCTTTAGGCTTTCCTCTTTATTGGGTGCACCCAAATGGAAATCTGAAGCGAAATAGACTTTCTTGCCGTCAAGTTTATCTATCCTATCAAGGATGTCGAATTTCATAACCATTAAAAATAAAAAAATCAGACGCTTGCACGTCTGATTCTTGCTAATTTATTTGATAAGCTTAACTACTTTCTTCTTTCTCAGAAGATTCATTACTATCTGATGAAGAACTGTAGGTGGCTTCAGGCTCAGAACTCACTTCACTTTCAACCTCTTTAGCTGGTTCTGCCTTCTTTGACTTACCATTGGTGTTGGTAAATGCCTGATAAGAAGTTTGTGCTTCGTAAGGTCTTTTACCTATTAATCTTTCTAAATCATTTTGGAATATAATCTCTTTTTCCAGCAACTCTTTAGCTATCACCTCGAGCTCAACCTTATGCTTACTTAATAAAGCTTTTGTTCTCTCATACTCACCTTCTATCAGTTTCCTAACTTCCGCATCTATAGTTTGGGATGTAGACTCAGAATAAGGCTTTGTAAAATTGTAGTCAGTTTGTTTAGAATCATAAAATGATACGTTACCTATTTTATCATTCATTCCATAAACAGATACAATACTGTAGGCCATCTTAGTAACTCTTTCAAGGTCACTTAAGGCACCTGTTGATATTTTTCCGAAGATAATTTCCTCAGAAGCTCTACCACCTAATGCCATACACATCTCGTCCAGAAGTTGTTCTGTTTGATATAAGAATTGCTCCTTTGGCAAATATTGTGCATATCCTAAAGCTGCTATTCCTCTAGGAACAATACTTACCTTAACCAAAGGATCTGCATGTTCAAGGAACCAGCCAGCTACAGCGTGACCTGCTTCATGATAAGCAACAATCTTTTTCTCTTCTGGAGAAATTATCTTGCTCTTCTTCTCTAATCCCCCTATTACTCTATCTATGGCATCCTGAAAATCCTGAAGATCAACAGCTTCTTTATCTTTTCTTGCTGCTATCAACGCAGCTTCATTACAAACATTAGCTATCTCAGCACCTGCAAAGCCAGGAGTTTGAGCAGATAATTTTTTAGGATCAACATCCTTCGCCAATTTCAAAGGCTTCAAGTGTACTTTAAAGATCGCCTCTCTACCTACAATATCTGGCTTATCAATACTGATTTGTCTATCAAATCTTCCCGGTCTCATTAATGCAGGATCCAAGACATCTGGACGGTTCGTAGCTGCCAATATAATTACTCCAGAATCAGTAGAGAAACCATCCATTTCTACCAATAACGAGTTCAATGTATTTTCACGTTCATCATTAGAACCAGGCATTTGACCTCTTCCTCTTGAACGACCTATAGCATCAATTTCATCTATAAATACGATACAAGGGGCTTTTTCCTTTGCCTGCTTGAATAAATCTCTAACTCTGGCTGCACCAACACCTACAAACATCTCAACAAAATCAGAACCTGATAGTGTAAAGAAAGGAACACCGGCTTCACCTGCTACAGCTTTCGCTAATAACGTTTTACCTGTTCCCGGAGGGCCTATTAATAACGCTCCTTTTGGTATCTTACCACCGAGCTTAGTGAACTTACTTGGTGTCTTCAAGAAGTCAACAATCTCTTTAACTTCTTCTTTAGCTTCATCCAACCCTGCAACATTACCAAAAGTGATTTTCACTTTGTTCTCTGCATCAAAAAGTGCAGCCTTAGACTTACCTATATTAAATATTTGTCCACCAGGGCCTCCGCCTCCAGTCATTCTTCTCATTAAGAACCAAAACCCAAAAAGTAACAGAACCAAGAATCCCCAGTTCCATAGCATACTTGTAAAGTCTGATTTATCTTCTACCTCATAGTCCATTTGCTGGTCTTTTGGCAGTTTTGCTTGCATCTCCTTATAGTTTTCAACAAAACTATCTACAGAAGCAATCTTCAATTTGTAATGAGGTCCTTCAGTTACACCAAATGAGTTTTTGCCTTCTAGCTCCGACTTATATTTGGCATTGTTAAGCGCTTCACCTTTTAAAGTGATTTCTACATATTTTTGATTTGGTACTAGCACAACCCGCTGTACATCATTGCTCATCACCATGTTTTCAAACTTGGTCATGGTTATAATGACCAGGTTATTGGCCCCGTTAAAATATGTAATCCCGAAAATTAAAGCTATTAAAGCAGCAATTATCCAAACTTGATAATTTGGTCTCTGAGGTTTATTTGGTAATATTTTTTTCTTATCTGGCATCTCTTAATTATTTCACGATTGAACGTACAACGTTTGTAACAAAAATTAGTTTAGGCTTCTACCGATACTATTTCAGCATCTCCCCATAATTTTTCCAAAGAATAAAATTCTCTCTTGTCTTTTTTGAAAACATGGGCTACCACATCAACATAATCTATCAGGAGCCATTCTTTGTTAGTCTTACC
>CAYGNU010000177.1:0-8503 GCA_964351175.1 uncultured Roseivirgaceae bacterium
ACAGATAAACCCATAAACAAATCAACAATCACATAAAGAAAATATGTCAAATCCCATTAAACTAATAAAAGAACCTAGTAAGATATGGTAGCCTTATTTGCAACCGATAAAGTAAAGACAGTATTGCCTAAAGTAAGGGAGTTTATTCAGGATGTTCTTATTCCTGTAGAACTCAATATTTTAAGCAAGCCATTTTCAGAATCTGAAGAGGTGTTAAATGCTTTAAGAAATCAGGTAAAATCTCTAGGTCTATGGGCGCCACATTTGTCTGAACATCATGGCGGATTGGGAATGAATATGATTGAGTTTGCTATGCTCAGTGAAGAAATGGGACAAAGTCCGTTAGGTCATTATGTTTTCAATTGTCAAGCCCCTGATATTGGTAATGTAGAGTTACTGGAAAAATTTGCCTCTGAAGATTTGAAGGATCGTTTTTTAAAGCCTTTGATGGAGGGGAAAATTAGAAGTTGCTTTTCTATGACAGAGCCTGAGTTTGCTGGTTCTAATCCAGTAATGATGGGTACAACGGCCGTTAAACAAGGCGATGATTATGTGATCAATGGACATAAGTGGTTTACCACTGCAGCCGATGGTGCCAGCTTTGCCGTAGTGATGGCGGTAACCAACCCTGATGCTGACCGATACCAACAGGCATCTATGATTATCGTGCCTACGGATACTCCAGGGTTTAATCTAGTAAGAAACATACCTATCATGGGTGAAGCTGGTGACGGCTATCTAAGTCATGCTGAAATACGATATGAAGACTGTCGCGTGCCTCAGACTAATCTGGTAGGGAAAGAAGGTGCCGGGTTCATCTTGGCACAAGAAAGACTCGGTCCGGGTAGAATCCATCATTGCATGCGCTGGATTGGTATTGCAGAACGAGCTTTTGATATGATGTGTCAAAGGGCCGCTACCAGAGAATTGGCTCCGGGCAGACTATTGGGACATCAGCAAACTATTCAAAACTGGATAGCTGAAAGTAGAGCTGAAATCAATGCCTCCAGATATATGGTGCTACATACTGCCAAGAAATTAGACGAGCTGGGTACTAAAGCCGTACGCCTAGATATTTCCACCATCAAGTTTTATGTAGCTGATATGTTGATGAAAGTATTAGATAGGGCAGTGCAGACCCATGGAGCATTAGGCATTACAGATGACACCGTTTTATCATTTTGGTACCGTCATGAAAGAGGTGCAAGAATTTATGACGGCCCTGATGAAGTACATAAATCATCACTTGCAAAACATATATTGAAATCATACGAATTAAAGAATAAATAAATAGCTAATTAGGATGAGCAACCCAACCTTAGACCAGGCTGTAGATACCCGTAAAGGAGAAGAACTTGATAAAGTAAAACTTCAAGCCTATTTACAAGAGGTAATAGATAAGTCTCTATATATCAATAACATAAAGCAATTTCCAAGTGGCTATTCCAATTTGACCTATCTTCTAGAGACTAATCAAGGAGAATTTGTGTTAAGAAAGCCTCCGCATGGCGCCAATATCAAGGGTGGTCATGATATGCATCGGGAGTTTAGGGTGCTTTCTGCACTTAAGCCCACTTTTTCCTATGTACCCAATCCTATAGCTTATTCAGAAGATGAAATGATACTAGGCACTCCCTTTTATGTGATGGAGCGCATCTCTGGAATTATATTGCGAGCACAGCCTCCAAAAGGACTTAACTTGAGTAAAGTATTCTTTAATTCTATCTCAAATTCCTCTGTTGATTTGCTTGCAAGGCTACATCAGCTTGATTTGGACAAAACTGGCTTATCAGCCATGGGCAAACCTGAAGGTTATGTAAAACGACAAGTGGAGGGATGGGTAAAGCGTTATTTTAATGCTAAAACAGACGAGCTTAAGGAAATGGAAGCCTGTGCTGAATGGCTATTGGATTGGATGAAAACCCATGAAAATGATGCTTCTATCAACCGAGCGTCTTTTATCCATAATGATTTTAAGTATGATAATCTCGTGCTCACCAGCGAAGAACCTTATCAGATTAAAGCTATCCTTGATTGGGAAATGGCAACTGTAGGGCATCCGTTGATGGACTTAGGAACAACTTTAGCCTATTGGTGTGAAGCTACCGATCACCCAGCGTTAAAAGCGTTTAATCTTACGTGGATGGAGGGTAACCTCACTCGCGAGGGCGTTTTACAGCGCTATCAAGAGCAAACCAATGCTAATGTAGATGAGATCCTTTTCTATTATGTTTTTGGATGTTTCAAAGTTGCTGTGATCGGGCAACAGATTTATGCTCGATTTAAACAGGGGCTTACCAAAGATCCTCGTTTTGGCGCACTCATTCATGTAATTGATGCCTGCGGTAAAAACACACAACTAGCAATTAAACACAACCGAATAAATAACTTTTATTAATATGGAAACTACCCCAAAGACAATCAGTGATATCAAGGAGATCTTAATACTTGGTGCGGGAACATTGGGTTTGAGAATTGGACTTCAAGCGGCTATAAGTGGTTTCGATGTAGTTATTTATGACCTTTCTGAAGAGGTATTTACCAAAGCAAAGGCTATACAAGCTGGTATATTAAAGGGCCTAGCTAAGCATGGTAAGATCGATGCTGATGGTATTGAAGACATTCAAAATAAGATTACATGGACTACGGATTTAGCATTAGCTTGTAAAAATCCTGATTTGGTAAGCGAGTCGGTGCCAGAGGATTTAGAGATCAAGAAGAAAGTATGGCGACAAGTAGGAGAATTATGTCCTGAAAAGACCCTCTTTACCACTAATACGTCCTATATGCTTTCTTCATGGATGGCAGAGGAAACAGGAAGGCCAAAGACATTTTGTGCATTTCATTTCCATGATGTATTCTTTGCTAATGTCGTAGATATTATGCCGCATGAACGGACAGTAGAATGGTTTCCAACATTACTTGAAGAACTAGGTAAGGTGTTAAATCAAATTCCTGTTCATATCGAAAAAGAATCACCAGGATATATATTTAACGCCATGCTCATGTCATTGCTAGGTGCTGCAGGCCATCTAGTAACCTCAGGCGTTTCTAGTCCTGAGGATGTTGACAAGTCTTGGATGGGTAATTTCAAAATGGAAATGGGACCTTTCGGAATTATAGATAATATAGGGTTAGATACTGCTTGGCACGTGACTAAGGACAGAAAAGATGAAAGAAGCAAAAGGTTCGCTGCTTACTTAAAAGAGTTCATAGATGCAGGTAAATTGGGTGTAAAAACAGGAGAGGGGTTTTATACTTATCCTCATCCGGCTTATAAAGACTATCTAAAATAAGCGGCATACTCAGTAAAAATTACTGGTTAGTTTCATCTATCTTACTTAATCTTTTTGATTTAAATATTCTTCCGTTTCTGCGTGTACAACTTCTAAACTGCTTTAATAGAGCGGTTTGAAGAGACATCTACATACTTGCTCAAAAAACACGAGCCTCCATTCTCCCAGTTCAATTATCTGATCCTTGTGTTTAAAAGTCATGACTTGAATTGACAATCATCATGTTTTTAGATGGTGACCATATGTACTTTTATTCTGTAACATAAATCAAGTCACATGGATCATACAACTAAATTCACGTTAGAAAAGGCCGAGGATCACTTATCGCAGGCTAAAGAAGAGTTATGCAAACCAGCAGAAGATGTTGTTTCTTACAGTGTTTGTCAAAACGCGTACAATGCTATTGTACACTACTTAAGCAATTTCTTAAATGAAAGCGGTTTAGAAGTTCAGGAGTCTGCCTCTGTTGAAGATTTGCTTAAAAATTGCAGGTCTCTTGATGAGAAATTCAATGAGCTACACCTAGCTCCCTTATATAATCCTACAGATACTGAAGACGTGTGGATGAACATAGATACAGCCAATGACTTTGTGAAAATGGCTGAAAGAACACGCGAAATGTTCACCAAGGTTTAATAAAACCATCAAACCATAATCTTATGAGTAATAAAGCTAAACCTAAATATCCTGGTGTCCGTGCAGCCATGGATGGCAATACCGCTGCTATCATGTGCGAACGTGAATCCTCAGATTCGGCAGGAGCATACCCAATTACACCCTCAACACAAATGGGCGAGTATTGGGCAGAAGAAGCGGCTAAAGGACATTTGAATATTTCTGATAAGCCTTTAATATTTATAGAACCTGAAGGTGAGCATGCAGCAGCAGCGGTTACTGCTGGCTTATCGATGACTGGACAGAGAGCAGCTAATTTTTCTTCAGGGCAAGGTATTGCCTATATGCATGAGTCACTATATGCCGCGGTAGGTAAACGGCTGACTTATGTTTTGAATATTGGCGCTCGAGCAATGACAAAAGCAACACTTAATGTACATGCAGGACATGATGACTATCATGCCGTAGATGATACCGGCTTCTTTCAATTATTTGCTAAAAATGCCCAACACGTTGCTGATTTAAACATCATTTCACATAGGATAGCCGAATTAGCGCTTACACCAGGTATTATTGCTCAAGATGGTTTTTTGACTACACATTTAATTGAATGCCTTAATGTTCCTGAACGAGAATTAATCAAAGAGTATTTAGGACGGCCAGATGACATCATTGACACTCCTACACCTGCCCAAAGAATAATATATGGAGATCAAAGAAGACGCATCCCTGAATTATGGGATGTTGACAATCCATTAATGGCAGGTATTGTTCAAAATCAAGATGCTTACATGCAAAGTGTTGCAGCACAACGTCCATTCTTTTTCGATCATATAAGAGAACTTACTGATATTGCTTTTGAGGAGTACAGCAACTTGACTGGTAGAAAGTATGAGCGAGTAATGGGCTATAAAGTTGAGGATGCCGATTACCTTATTTTAGGTCAAGGAAGTGTTATACCGAGTGCTGAGGTAGTAGTTGATTATCTCAGGGAAACCAGAAAAATTAAAGTAGGGGTCTTAGACCTCGTGATGTTTAGGCCTTTTCCCGCTGATCATCTTTCAAAAATGCTCAAAGGGAAAAAAGGAGTGGTTGTATTAGAGCGACTAGATCAACCATTAGCAGTTGACCTTCCTATCGCCAGAGAATTGCGTTCTGTAATATCAAAATGCATAGAAAATGGCCTAGTTAAAGGTTATACTCCATATCCTGACTTAGAATCCTACCAGCAAAAAGACATTCCATCGATTTATTCAGGCTCTTTTGGAATGGGGAGTAGAGACCTTCAGCCAGAAGCACTTATAGGAGCCATAGAAAATATGCTTCCTGATGGTGATCATAAAAAACAATTTTACCTTTCTATAGATTTCACAAGGAAGAATCCATTTACACCGAAGCAACGTGCTTATCAGGAAACCATTCTTGAAGCTTATCCAAAAGTTAATGATTTAGCTGTTCATGGCTCTGAAAACCCTAACCTCATGCCTAAAGGAGCGACCACGGTGCGCTTTCACTCTGTGGGCGGCTGGGGTGCGATAACTACAGGCAAAAATTTAGCAATGACCCTTCATGAGTTGCTAGGATTTGATATTAAGGCTAATCCAAAGTATGGCTCAGAGAAAAAAGGGCAACCTACTACTTACTACTTATCTGCTGCTCCCGAGCCTATCAGAATAAATTGTGAATACATATTTGTTGATGTGGTTTTATCACCTGATCCAAATGTATTCAAGCATACCAATGCACTTTCAGGATTGAAAAAGGGAGGCTGTTTCATAATTCAAAGTGATAAACAGAACCCTGATGAAGTATGGTCTTCCATACCTAAACAATATCAAGGCTTAATAATTCGAGAAGGCATTCGCGTTTTTTATATTGATGGTTTCAAGATAGCTCGTGAAGAAGCTACTGATCCTGAACTACAATTAAGGATGCAAGGCATAGCATTTCAAGGAGCATTTTTTGCTGCATCTCCACTAATGAAGTCTGCTGGTTTTGATGAAAAACAATTGATCAGTGCTATTGAAACTCAATTGCAGCACAAATTTGGAGGCAAGGGACAACGAGTTGTTGATGACAATATGCGCGTTGTTAAACGAGGATTTACTGAAGTTAAGGAGATCATCAATAAAGAACAGCAAATTGAGACAGCCAAAGAAGCTAATGGTAAAGCTGGAGTTCCTATACCAAAGATGTTAAAAGAACTTCCTCAGAGTAGGGCAGCCATAAGTGATATTCATAGGTTCTGGGAACAAACGGGCAACTTCTATGCCCAAGGGATGGGGAATGATAATATTACAGATCCATTCATTGGTTTAAGTGTAATGCCAGCAGTGTCATCGGTATTCCGTGATATGACAGGTATCAGATTTGAGCACCCTAAATGGATACCAAATAACTGCACAGCTTGTGGTAAATGTTATACCGTATGCCCAGATACCGCCATTCCAGGCCTTGTCAGTGAACTAAGTGATGTCTTAGATACTGTTGTAAAAAGGGTAAAGAAAAAACATGAAAAGGTTACTCATTTATCAAAAGCAGTTAAATCTCTAGAGACCAAAGTAAGAGGACTATTTAATAGTTCTTCTAATGGAACCACGGTAAATAATTATATCCAGGAAGGCATCGATCAGTTAACTAAAGAAAACGAAAGTAAAGCTGATATGGTGGAAGAGTTGGGTTGGTTTAGAGAAGAATTAGGTGACTTCCAGTTTGCACTTACCCGACCATACTTTGACTTATTAGAGAAAAAAGAAGCCAATAGTGGTGGACTATTTAGCATTACCATCAATCCAAATACCTGTAAAGGATGTAATCTTTGCATTGAAGTGTGTAATGATGACGCACTTAAACCCATCATCCAAACAGAAGGCTCAATTGCTACATTGCGACAAGACTGGGATTTCTGGAATGACTTGCCTACCACTCCGGATAAATTCAATAGAATCGATAGTCTCGAAGATAAAATTGGACCTCTAGAAACAATTTTGTTAAACAAAAATGCCTACTTGAATTTCGCAAGTGGAGACGGTGCATGTCTAGGGTGTTCAGAGAAAACAGTTGTACATCTATTTATAGCTACTGTAGAGTCACTCATGATGCCACGAATAAAGAAACATGTCCAACATCTTGATGACCTAATACATAATCTAGAGAAACACATAGAGGCAAAATTAATAAGCGCTGTAAATATCACAGATACAGAAGCTATATCTAGAATCTTAAAAGAGTCACACGATATTGATTTAACAATGTCGAGCATTGCCAGTAAGTTGGAAGCTGAAAAGGGTAGTGAACCAATAGATCAGGAGTGGCTTCAAGAAACCACAGAATTAATAACTACCCTAAAGAATTTGAAATGGAAATATACAGACGGAATAACAGGCAGGGGTCGATCCTCTATGGGGATGACGAATGCTACTGGCTGTACTTCTGTTTGGGGAAGTACTTATCCTTACAATCCTTACCCTTTTCCTTGGGCTAATCACCTCTTTCAAGACTCTACCTCTATGGCTATGGGTATTTTCGAGGGTCATATGGCTAAAATGAGTGATGGCTTCAAGGCCATTAGAAAAGCTGAAATGGTTCTTGGTGGTAAATACAAGGCTAATGACCATAAAGACTTCTTCACCTATTTCAATTGGCATCAATTTACTGATGAAGAGTGGCTATTATGTCCTCCGGTTGTAGCCTTAGGTGGAGATGGCGCCATGTATGACATTGGTCTGCAAAATCTATCAAGAATGATGGCTTCTGGAAAACCAATAAAAGTCATCATTGTGGATACTCAGGTATATTCCAATACTGGAGGTCAGGCATGTACTTCTGGCTTTATAGGTCAGATATCTGATATGGCTCAATACGGCAAAGTATGGAAAGGAAAACCTGAACCTAGAAAAGAGATAGGATTGATAGCAATGGCGCATCGAAATACCTATGTAATGCAATCTACACTGGCTAGTACTAGTCATATGATTGAAGGGTTTATTGATGGTTTAACGACACGCAGACCAGCATTATTTAACCTTTACACCACCTGCCAGCCTGAACATGGAGTAGGTGATGATCTGGGAGTCCATCAAGCCAAATTAGCCATGGAATCACGTGCTTATCCTATTTTTAAGTACAACCCAGACTTGGGTGTTAAGGTGAGTGAAGCACTCGATATTTCTGGAAATCCAGCAATAGATCAGGATTGGCCAACATATCAATTAAAATATGAAGAGAATGGCATCGATAAGTCCATGGAAGTGCCTATGACCTTTGCCGACTTTGCAATTACCGAAGCAAGATTCAGAAAGCACTTTAGAAATGCCCCTCGCAATACTTGGAATGATAGTATGGTCTTACTGTCTGATTTCATTGAAATGGACAGCGATGAGCGTGAAGATAAATTTCCATTCATATGGGCGATTGATAAAAAGAATCAACTCAGCAGAGTGTTGGTGGATAAGCCAATTGTAGAATCATGTGAAGAGCGTAAAGAATTTTGGACCCTGCTTAGAGGATTGATAGGATCTGACGCTACTGGAGCTATTAATGAAAACCTTGAACAGAAAATACGCTCAGAAGTAGTAACCAAAATTGCTCAA